>JBFMAS010000366.1:0-2835 GCA_040755575.1 Thermodesulfobacteriota bacterium | reverse complement strand
TGCTCGACCTGGTCTACAACCCGGTCGGGGCCTTCCTGCCGCCGGCGCAGGCCGAGCTCGAGGACGCCTACCGGCGCGAGCTCCGCGAGCGCCACGGGATCGAGTTCCGCCGCCTGCTGACCATCACCAACATGCCGATCAAGCGCTTCGCGCAGGACCTCGAGCGCCAGGGCCGGCTCGCGGAGTACCTGTCGCTGCTCGTCAATCACTTCAATCCCGACGCGGTCGCGGGCCTCATGTGCAGGCGCCTGCTGTCGGTCGGCTGGGACGGCCGTCTCTACGACTGCGACTTCAACCAGATGCTGGAGCTCGCCTGGGACGTGCCGGCGCGCACGATCTGGGACGTCGACGACCTGGGCGCGCTCGCTGGTCGGGCGATCGCCACCGGGCCGCACTGCTACGGCTGTACCGCGGGCGCCGGCTCGAGCTGCGGCGGCGCGCTCACCGCCGCGGCGAACTGACGCGGCTCACAGCGACTTCAGGTACTCGACCAGCTCGGCGATCTCCTCGGGCGTCAGGCCAAGGCCGAAGTGGCCGTCGTAGTGCGCGACCACGTCCTCGAGCGTCGCGAAGCGCCCGTCGTGGTAGAAGCCGCCGCGCGCGTGCGCCCACAGGCCGCGCAGCGGCGTCGTGCGGTAGCGCCCGTCGGGCGAGCGGCTCGCCTGGAAGTCGTCGATGCCGATCTCCTCGGCCGTGTGCAGGCTCCAGCCGGGCTCGGTGAACAGCGGCGGCACGTGGCACGAGCTGCAGCGCGCGCGTCCCTCGAACAGCGCGCGGCCGCGCGCGGCGGCGTCCGGATCGAAGCTGCCGGCGGGCGGCGCGGGCGGCGGCAGCGACAGCTGGTAGAGCTGCAGCGCGGCGAGCTTCGGCGTGATCCGGTCCTCGTCGCTGCGCACGTCGCCGAAGCCGAGGCGCGCGGCGACCGGGAAGCGCTCGGCGTCGTTCAGACGCGGGTCGAAGAACACGCCCTTGCCGCGCATCTCGAGGTTCGCGACGAACGCGTTCCAGTGGCTCACGCCGCCCCAGCCCGTCCAGGTGTGCAGGTTGACGCCGGCGAGGCCGTAGGCAGGCGGGATCAGCGTCGCCGCGGTCGCGCCGTCAGGGCGCAGCCCGCGCCCGTCGAGCAGCAGCGCCGCGTCGAAGCGCCCCGGACCCCAGGAGCGCAGCACCGAGCGCACCGTCGCCTCGTCGACCTGCAGCAGCTCGGCGAGCGGCGTGAGGTCGGGAGACAGGTCGATCACCGCGCCGACGTCGAGGTCGCGGTTCGCCCAGCCGTCGAGGCGGCGTCCGATCCCGGGCGCGAGCGAGTCGTCGACCGTCGAGTGGCAGAACGCGCACTGGATGCCGAGCGAGCGCAGCGCGCCTGCCTGGTCGAAGAAGCCGGTCAGGCCGACGACGGCGCCGAGCTCGAGCAGCGCGAGCGTGCTCGCCGGGTCGTCGAGGTCGACCTCGCCGCGGCGCAGCTCGGCGCGGAGCCGGGCGGGAAGCGCCTCGACGTCGACCTTGAGGCCGACGGCGAGCGCCGTGCGCGGGCTCACGCCCAGTCCCTCGCCGCCGTGGGCGGCGCCGGCGACAGCCTCGTGCAGGCGCAGCGTGCCGCCCCAGAACTCCTCGTCGCCGAAGGTGTCGTGGCGGAACGCGTCCCGGCCCTCGGCGATCAGCGCGGCGGCGTTCGCCACGACGGGGTCGTGCATGGGCGCCCCCCGGCCGACGAGCGGCGCCGCCCCGGCCGGGATGCGCGCCGGCCCCGACGCGGCCGACAGGGTCGCCAGCACCAGCGGCACGGCGACCAGCAGCGCGGCCTCGACCCAGCGTGCGCGACCGCGTGATCGGCTATGCTCGTCCATGGCTTCTGCCTCCTGCCCATCAGAGGGGCGGGCCGGGCAAACGTTCCCGGGCGAGCCGCGGGTCGCGCCGAGCGCGACGGTGCTCGAGCGCGGGTGGGGAGGGCACGGGAACGTTTCGCGGTCCGGACCGTCCGATGGCTGTCGGCAACGAGACGCGAGGAGGGCGTGTGTCCGAAACGCGACCGGCGGGGACGGCGAGCGAGAGCGTGACCGCGACGACGCCGTCCGACGAGGACGTCGTCGAGCGCGTGCGCGCGGGCGACGTCGAGCTGTTCGAAGTCCTGATGCGGCGTTACAACCAGCGGGTCTACCGCGCCGCGCGCGCGGTGCTGCGCGACGATCACGAGGCGGAGGAGGCGATGCAGGAGGCCTGGGTGCGCGCGTACACGAAGCTCGCGTCGTTTGCCGGACGGGCGCGCTTCTCGACCTGGCTCACGCGCATCGTCCTCAACCACGCGATCGAGCGTGACCGCCTGCGCCGCCGGACGATCGATCCGGCGGCGGCCAGGGGAGCGACCACCGAGGCCGCGCGCAGCGCCGAGCAGCAGGCGCTCGACGAGGAGCTGCGCCGCGCCCTCGAGCGGGCCGTCGGCGAGCTGCCGGAGGTCTTCCGCACGACGCTCGTGCTGCGCGCGGTCGAGGGGCTGAGCACGGCGGAGACCGCCGAGTGCCAGGAGATCTCCGAGGAGACGGTGCGCACGCGGCTGCACCGCGCGCGCGAGCTCCTGCGCCACGACATCGAGGAGCGCTTCGGCGCCCGGCTGCGCGACTGCTTCACCTTCGGCGCCGAGCGCTGCGACCGGGTGGTTGCCGCGGTGCTCGCACACGCCCGCGCGAACGTCGCTCGCGAGCGCTGACCTCAGCGGGGCCGATCGAGCGCCCGGCGCGCGCGCCGCGGCGCGAGCCGGGCCCAGCCGAGGAGCGCGGAGAGCAGCAGCGCCGGCACGATCGGTCCGCCGTGCCAGACGAGCAGGTGCAGGCGCTCGTC
>JBFMAS010000365.1:0-3512 GCA_040755575.1 Thermodesulfobacteriota bacterium | reverse complement strand
ACGGCGGCAGCCGCGCGGGCCGCGGCGAAAGCGCGCGCACGGTCGGCGACGGCGAGGGCGTCGAGCTCGCGCTGGGCCGCCTCGGACAGCTCCGCGAGGTCGCGCGTCGCGCGCCCGAGCGGGCGCAGCGCGTCGGGCTCGATGCCGCTCATGCGCAGCTCGCCGAGCGTCCGCGCGAGCGCGGTCGCGAAGCCCGGCCGCCTGGCGACCCGTCCGAGATGGGGCAGCCGTCCCTGCTGCAGCGCGAGGTGCGTCGCGCGCGCGGCGACGGCCGTCAGCGAGAGCTGGCTCGCCGGCGCACGGCCCTCGCTCGTGAGCGCGGGCACCGCGAGCAGCGCCGCGAGCCGCCCGAGCGTCATGCGCTGCACGCCGAAGCGGGCCCCGCTCGCGCTCGTCGCCGCGCGCACCAGCTCGTCCGCCGCCTGCTGGCTCGCCGCGAGCACGAGCACCTCGGCGTCGGGGCCGTGCGCCTCGAGCCAGCGCGCCGCTGCGGCGATCCGTCTCGCGGCGTCCGGGGCGACGACCAGCGACTTCGCGCTCCGCGTCACGCCGCGCTAGCTACCACGCACGCCCCGAACGCGGTATGGCGAGGACGGCAAATCGCGCCGCGCGCGAGCCCGGCTCGCGACACGGAGCGGAGCCGCGGGAGGACGGGCGGGAGGACGGAAGAGATGCCGTGGCCGAGAGCGGACGCCTAGCGATGCCTGCCGGGCTCATCCTCCAGCCGGCCTACCAGATGCGCGACGAGCGTCCGGTGGTGCAGCTCTTCGGGCGGCTGGTCGACGGACGGCCGTTCCTGGTCGAGGACGATCGCTTCCGGCCGTACTTCTTCCTGCGCACGCGCGACGTCGGCCTGCTCGGTCAAGTTGCCGGCATGACGATCGAGGCCAACGAGCTGCGCGACCTCGACGGGCTGCCGGTGGTGCGCGTGACCGTGCCGACGCCCGGCATGGTGCCGGCGCTGCGCGACCGCCTCGCCCGCGCCGGCGCGCCGACCTTCGAGGCCGACATCCGCTTCGCGTACCGCTACCTGATCGATCACGGCATCCGCGCGGTGGCGACGATCGAGGGCGAGGAGCAGCCGCGCGAGCACGGCCTCGTCCTGTTCCGCAACCCGACGCTGCGGCCGGGCAGCGAGCGGCCGGAGCTGCGCGTCCTGTCGCTCGACATCGAGACCACGCCGGACGCGAGCCGGATCTACTCGGTCGCGCTCGTCGGGTGCGGCGCCGAGGAGGCGCACATCGTGACCCGGCGCAGCCTCGCGGGCGCGACGAGCCATGCGGACGAGCGCAAGCTGCTCGAGGCCGTCGTGCGACGGGTCCGCGAGCTCGACCCCGACGTGCTGCTCGGCTGGAACGTCGTCGACTTCGACCTGCGCGTCTTCGCGCGGCGCTGCTCGGCGCTGCGCGTGCCGTGCGCGCTGGGCCGCGTCGCGGGCGGCGTCGGCTTCGAGCAGGACAGCACCTTCACGCGCCAGGGCCGCGCCAACGTGCCGGGCCGCATGGTGCTCGACGCGGCTGGCCTGGTGCGCGACGCGATCCGCTTCGAGGACTACCGGCTCGACACGGTCGCGCGCGCTCTGCTCGGGCGCGGCAAGCTGATCGACGCCGAGGCGCCCAACGCCGCGGCCGAGATCGCGCGGCTCTACCGGCGCGACCCGGACGCGCTCGTCGCCTACAACCTCGAGGACGCGCGCCTCACGCTCGAGATCGTCGAGCAGGAGGGGCTGCTCGCGCTGACGCTCGAGCGCAGCCTGCTGTCGGGCATGCAGCTCGACCGCGTCGGTGCGAGCATCGCGTCCTTCGACCAGATCTACCTGCCGGAGCTGCGCCGCCGCGGCATCGTCGCGCCGAACGTCGACGCCGACCGTCCCGGAGTCGCGGTGCAAGGCGGTGCGGTGCTCGACTCCGTGCCCGGGCTGTTCCGCAACGTCGCGGTGTTCGACTTCAAGAGCCTCTACCCGAGCCTGATCCGGACCTTCAACCTCGACCCGCTGGCGCACGCACGCGCGCGGCGCGGCGACCCCGACGTCGTCGTCGCGCCGAACGGCGCACGCTTCGCGCGCGACGACGCGATCCTGCCGGCGCTGATCGACGGCTTCGTCGTGCGGCGCGAGGCGGCGAAGGCCCGCGGCGACCGGCACGCCGACCAGGCGATCAAGATCATGATGAACGCGCTGTTCGGCGTGCTCGGCGCGCCGGCGTGCCGCTTCTTCGATCCCGAGATCGCGAACGCGATCACGAGCTTCGGCCAGCAGACGCTGCGCTGGACGCAGGCCGCGTTCGAGGACGCGGGCTTCACGGTCCTCTACGGCGACACCGACTCGGTGTTCGTCAAGCTGACGGGCGACGAGGCCGGGAACGCCGCGCGCGACGAAGCGCTCGCGCTGCGCGAGAAGGTCGAGGCGTACGTCGTCGAGCGCGTGCGCGAGCAATACCGCGTGGAGCCCCGCCTGACGCTCGAGCTCGAGCACGTGCTGGAGCGCTTCTTCATGCCGCGCGTGCGCTCGGGCCTGGGCGGCAGCAAGAAGCGCTACGCCGGCTGGGTCGACGGGCGCCTGCTCGTGGTCGGGCTCGAGTCGGTGCGGCGCGACTGGCCGGCGGTCGCACGCCGCCTGCAGGAAGGCATCCTGACGCGCGTCTTCACCGACGAGGACCCGATGCCGTTCGTCACCGAGGTGGTGAGCCGCGTGCGCGCGGGCGAGCTCGACGCGGAGCTCGTCTACGCGAAGCGCATCCGCAAGGGCGCGCTCGACCGCTACACCGCGGCGACGCCGCCGCACGTGCAGGCGGCGCGCAAGCTCGGCGCCGACGCGGGTCCCGTGATCCGCTACGCGATCACGCGCGAGGGGCCGGAGCCGGTCCTGCCCGGTCGCCCGCTGCCGGAGGGAATCGATCGCGCGCACTACGTCGACAAGGTGCTTCGCCCGATCGCGGAGGCGATCCTGCCCGCGCTCGGCCGCAGCTTCGACGAGGCGACCGGGGAGCCGCGCCAGCTCTCGCTGCTCTGACGTGGGCCGCGCCGCGAGTCGTGCTAGGAGCGGACGGAAAAGGAGGGGACGTCATGCCGCAGACGCCGGCTTTCGAGCAGTACGACCAGCGCATCGCCGACGGCATGCTGCGCGCGAACGACAAGGTGACCGGCCTGCCGGCCTACCTGGGCGTGCGCTTCGTGGAGTTCGGGCCGGGGCGGCTGGTGGCGACGATGGAGGTGCGCGACGAGCTGCTGACGCCGTTCGGCACGCTGCACGGCGGCGTGATGGCCGGTCTCGTCGACCACGTGCTCGGCTGCGTCCTCTATCCGCTCATGCAGCGCGGGCAGTGGGCGGCGACGACCGAGTTCAAGCTCAACTACCTCGCCCCGGTGCGCTCGGGGACCGTCACCGCGGAGTCGACGGTGGTGTCGCTCGGCAAGCGCGCCGCGGTCGTCCGCGTCGAGGTGACGAACGACGATCGCCTGGCCTGCGTCGCGCAGGGCACCCTGCTGGTCTCCGACCCGCCCGCCGCCAAGTG
>JBFMAS010000364.1:0-5421 GCA_040755575.1 Thermodesulfobacteriota bacterium | reverse complement strand
AAGACCAAACGGACGCCTGACGCTCACGATGTCCGCCAGCGAAGACATCCAGCGAGACCTGCTCGCCATCCTCGACGCGCTACCCGATGCCGCCTAGATCGTCACGCCGCGGTCTGCAACGCTCGGGCGCACGTTGGCTTTGCACGCCTGGGGGACAGGTCAAAGCGAGCGAGGAGCCGAAGGCTCAGTCTCTCGTTACGAGTGCAGCGCCGAGGTCCATGCGAACACCCGCAAGCGGCGTCAAGTACTCGAGGTCCGCGGCCCAGTGGTAGCGGAGCTCGACGACCACGGCGAGCGCCGGGCTGAGCCTGAGCTCGAGGCCTGCCGCGGCGGTGAACCCGGCCGCGTCGGCGCTCGCTGCGAACGACCTCTCGCGGGCGTCTCCGCTCGTGTCGCGGGCACCGGTCTCACGCGACAGCTCACCCGAGCCGTGGTACCAGCCTCCGCCGAGCTCGAGCCAAGGACGCGGGACGTCGGCCGAATCGAGAAGCGCGTAGCGAGCTCCGATGTTCAGCGAGGAGACGTCGAGATCGCCATCGAACGATCTCGGCGCACCGGTAGCGAGGTCGGCCTGCAGCTCCTGCCAGCGGGCGACGATCGCGAGGTGGTCGGCGAACGTCCAGCCGGCGCCGACCATCCACGTCCCGCTCGCGCCGGGCTCGAGCCGAGCATCACCCGCAACGTCGAGCGACGAGCTGTAGGGGCACCACCCGCCCGCGGCAAAAAGCTGCAGCTCCGCTATGGCGTCTCGACGGCTGGCGACCAGCAAAAGGCTCGCGACGACGGCGGCCGCGGTGAGCACGCATGCCGACCGTGACGCGCGAGCTCGCTCGGCCTGCCGGACCACCCTCGAGCCGCGGCGTCGACGTGAAGGCACCGGGGACACTTCTCCGTCGCATCATCGACGGCCCGCCGCCCTGCGTCATTCGGTCGCCGGCCCACGTCATCGAGTCTTCATCTCGATCGTGTTCGCTTCCGGCGGCCCGGACTCCAACGCTCTCCGTCTCCGCAGCGCATCCCTCCTGCATCAAACAGCCGCTGAGCTCGCCGCGAGCCTCACTCCGGCGCCGACGGCGACGCCACGCCCGCAGCGACCGCCAGTCCGACGGCGAGCCCATCGCCCGCGCCGACCGCGAGCCCGACCCCGACCGCCACTCCCGTCGTCGCCTGCCAGAGCGCAACCGTGGTGATCACGACCACGTACGCCTCCCCAGGTACCACCCGACTTCGCCGCCGGTGTGACGACATCCTGGGCTATCCGGGCATGCGGTCACCAATCCAGGAACCGGCAACCAGTCGACGCGTGTACCAGTCGACGCGTGTAACGAGCCTGAGCCGTGGACGCGGGCTCATTCAACGCCGGCGATCAGGATTCGAACGCTGACGGCTTCGACGACCCGTCTGCGCGTCGGCTTGATCAGCGTCACGACACCGATCCCGCCGGGCTACTTCGCGCGTGTGATGTTCGACGGTACGGCCGGCATGCCTCGTCCGTCGCTTGCCAACTTCACGTGTACGCCGGACGTCTCAACGACCTTCGGGACGCAGGTCGACGCGCCTTGCGGAGTCACCTGCCTCCAGCTCACGCCATGAAGTGACACACCGCGCCCGGTCGGAAGGGACCGGCGCGCCTCATCGGCGGATGTTCGTTGCCACCGCTAGTTGCACGCGGGTGGCGCCGGGCACCTTGTGGATCCTCGCCTCGATCGCCGCGCAGGAGAGCGAGCAAGTGAACCGCCGCTCGCGACGGCCGCAAGCCGGCGGCGCCGACCTACGCACCCCCGAGTTGCATGCGCCGGAACCCATCTCACAGCGTCGCGAGCGTCGGAATGCGGCTGGCGCCTTTGGGAGGACGACGACGGTCAGCCCGTCGCGTGACGAAATCGAGGGGTTCTCAGATCGGTCATCGAACGCTCAGGCCAGGCGGCAATGGCCTTGCGTGAGCGGATGGCCGCCGGGCGACGCCGCGCGTCAGCGCTCGACGACCCGCACTGTGCAAGTCGCCGGCACCGCGCCGCTCTCGTCCGCGACATCGGGCGTACAGGTGAAGGCGGTCGCCGCGGGCATCGCGTCTCCTTCGCGGCAGTCAAAGCGCACGCGGACGAACTCTCCGGGACGGATACCCTGCGTGATGAGGCCGACGTTCAGCAGGTCGCCGGCTCCGTCACCGTCGGTGTCCTTGCGCAACGCATCGAACAGCCCGCCGCTCGTGCCTGTGCGCGTCTCGACGCGCTCCTTGGCGGACTGGCTTCCCGGCTCGGTGGGAAGATCGACCTCCGCGGGATAGTGCAGCCGCGTCACTACGCCGGATACAGTCTCCGCGCGCTGGGGATCCCAGGTCACGGTGACGCTCACCGTGACCTGCCGGCAGCCGGCCTCGGCGCGGGCGGCTGTTGGCGCCGCCGCCGCGAGCGCGGCGACGATCAGGACGAACGATCGACGATATACCATGCGCAGCTCGCTACTCGTAGCGCAGAGCGACGTAGCACGTGCCCGCGACCTCGTTGCCGTCCTCGTCGCTGGCGTCGAGGGTGCAGCCGAAGTCTCCCACCAGCGGCGCCTCGAGCTCGCCACAGTCGAAGCGAGCCTCGGCGAAGGCCCCCGGTGGGATCGGGGTCCCGAGCGAGATGAGACCGACCGAGAGCTGGTCGTCCTCGCCGTCGAGGTCCGTGTCGTTGTCGCCGACGGTGAAGAGTCCGTTGATGCCCGTCAGGTTGCTGACGCGCGTCAGCACCGTCGAGTCGGCGCAGCAACCCGGGATGGAGGAGAGCAGCGGCTCGTAGTTGACGAACGCGGTGATCCCGGACACTGGCTCGCTGCCGGCGATAAAGGCGACCTTCAGCGTGACGGCGACCGACTCGCACACCGGCTCCGCCACGGCGCGCACCGACGCCGTTTGGGTCTTGTGCAGGGACGAGGTGCCACCGGTCGCGTGCACGACCTGCCACGCCTCGCCGGGCGCGCTCTGGTTGCTGGTCGACGACCAGAAGCCCGTGAGTGATCCCGGAGCCGGAAGCGGCGTGCAGCTACACCGGTCGACGCTGCAGCCGGGTTTGCACTTCTTCAGGAACGCCTTCGGAAAGGCCGGCGACTTGCGATCGAAATCGACGATGCTCTGCAGCTCCTTGGCGTTGGGGAGCCGCCAGGCGCAGATCCCCGCAAAGCACGGCGGCGTGTTGAGCTGCGCGATCTTGCCCGAAATCGCCTCCTCCCAGGTGTAGGTGTTGCTGCGCTCGTGCACGGAGCCGTCGCGAGAGAGCTTCTCCCATACGAGGCGCGTGTTCGCGTCCGCAATGACGCCGTTCCCGTTGTCGGTAAGGCGCATCTTGCGGCCCGCCCTGTCCTCTGCGTCCTGGCCGGATCCGGCGCAGGAGATGCGCGCGCCGGACGCGTTCCAGCACCTCTGCTGTCCGGTCTCGGACAGCGTCGAGGAGGCCGCCGCGAGCGAGGGAACGAGGGCGAGGAGGGTGAGTGCGAGCAGGCGCGGCAGTGTCATAGCACCGTACTCTAGGCGATCGACGTTGCGGGACGGCGGCGGTCGCGTTTCGGTGAGGTGACTTGACGCGCGTCGCGACCGCCTCGGTGACTGACTGTCCAGCCTGCCGGCCCCCGTGCGCCGATTTGATCGCGCGCGCAGGGTGGTTCGGATGCTCGCGACACGCCGCTGCCAGCGTCGCGCGCGCGGCGCGAACGTCCGGCGCTGGCCCCGGGCGGATGCGGGGTCGATAGCGGCGACAGGAGGACCGGCAGCGTTGAGCGGCATGGGTCGGTCCTGCCGGCGAGGATCGCCGCTCCAAGCACGGCCAGCGCGCACGCCGCCACGGCGAGAGCCAGTCGGAAGCACGGCCTCACGGCGGTCAAAGCAGACAAGCTTCGCCGGCGCTACGGCCGACGACAACGCAGGCACTCCGTACGCATGCAGTCGGTTCCTTCCCCTCTTCGGCCTCTCGCGACGCTCATGCTCGCTCTTCGAGAGCGTTTGAACCGGCTGGAGATACGCGTCGAGCAGGATCGAAACCAACTCTGAACACCGATGTACAGTACTTCCGAAGGAGCGCAACGCGCATTGCTGATGCGCGGGCGTCCCCCGAGAGAGCGCTTCGCCACCGATGGCAACGACGCCGACCGAGCGATTCAGAATGGCGCGGCCGCTCGGCCGATCAACTGAGACGAAAGCTGGTATGACAAGGTCATGAATTCTCGGCGCGCTCTGCGTGGCATACTTGACACGTCGCCGGCGAGCGGGCAGCGATCGATCTCAACCAGGGTGAGCACGGCTCCAAATCTGCGGCTGCATCGACCCGTGCTCACGAACGCCTGCAGCAAACGATCGGCCCTCTCAGAGGGTCGCGCCGGCATTCGACGTCGAATGCGGCGAGGACGAAGAGGTCTTGGCGCTCACCCGGGCTGCGGCTGCCACGCAGCCCGGGCAAGCCCAGAGCGGACGAACCGGCGAGGTGATAGCTCAGGTCATCGAGGATTCATGCGTCGCGGACGCTTCCGTCATCCTCGCCGTGTAAGTCTGCTGCCTGACATGACCAATCCCGCCCGCGTACGAACCGGACCCGTCGCGCTGTTCGCGATCCGTCTGACCCTGGAGCTGATGTTCCCCGAGGCACGGATCACGCGCCTCGCGCTGCCGCGCGCTTCGCAGCGCTGGGCAGGCTACCGGATCGTGCTGCCGAACGCGTGCGTGACGCTCGCGGTCGCCCGCTCCCTGCTCGAGAGCAGCGCGGTCTCCGACATCGCGGCGGCGCTGGCGAGGTCCGGACTGGTGCACGTACGCCAGGCGACCTCCGACTTGACGGTCTACGTTCGCTCGCCGAAACGCGGTCTGTTGCGTGTCTGGTTCGCGGGTGTTCGCGCGCGGCGGCCACGCACGCCGCAGTGAAGCCTCGTGCGAGGCCTTGGGACGCGACGCGGTCCTCGATTCCCGCGCGTCGAGCAGGTCGCAGCGGTGCGCCGTGTTACGTTCATCGTGTCGGCTTTCGGCGGCGGGGCGCCAAGCGGCTTGCGGGCGCCCGCAAGGCGTCGCCGGGACTCGGCGTGGCGGGCGAAAGCGATCGCTCCGCGGAGGCATGCTGCAGGCTTGCGCCCATGGACGCGCGATGGAAGTCGGCGACGACGCGATCCACGAGGGCGCGCAAGGAGCGCTCTCTAGGCTGGGCGCTTCGGCCGAGCGGAGCGGCCGCCAGGGCGACCAGGCAGCGAAGGCGCTGCTCCCCTCGCCAGCGCGCTGACCTGGATCGACCGCGAGCGCCGCAGCCGATGCTCGCTCAGACAGTGGCGGTCACCGAGGGCATCGACGGCGAGCTGCTGCGCGCGCACGCGGCTACGACGGGCTAGGAGCTACGACCACCTCCCCGTCGATGATGCGAGACGGCGCGGTTCGACGCCTTCAGGCGGCGACGCACGGCGATC
>JBFMAS010000363.1:0-20447 GCA_040755575.1 Thermodesulfobacteriota bacterium | reverse complement strand
TTGCTGATCAGCGTTCGCTCTCCATCGGGTGTCACCTGGATCCCCGACCCGCGTCCGAGGCCGAGGACCCCGGAGACGTCCGCCGGCGCCGCGCCGGCGACGGCCACGGCCCCGAGCGCCGCGAGCAGGAGCGACGCAGGCACGAGTCTCGAACGACGCATCGGCGACCTCCCCGGTCCGGACGCATTGCTCCGTGGCAAACGGGTCCGTTCTCACGAGCTCTTCGCGCGCCACCACGCGTCGAGTCGTCCGTACAATAAATCGCTCGCGGGCGCCGGAGAGTACGCGGCGTGCGAACGGCTTGTCAACGGGCAGCCGCGACGTCGACGGCGGCCCTACGCCGCGCCACGGAGAGCCACGGCCCGCTCGCCCGCGAGCGCGTCCGCCACCTCGTACGCCGCGCCGTAGCCCGGCAGGAAGGTGACGCCGGGTCCCGGGTGGCAGGACGCGCCGCAGAGGTAGAGCCCGGGGATCGGCGTCGCGTGCGCGGAGTGCGGCACCAGCAGGCGCCCGCCGATCATCTGCTCGGGATGGATCAGCCCGTGCGTGAAGTCGCCGTTGGTCGCGCCCTGCATCGCCGCGAAGTGGTCGGACGAGAACACCGCGCGCTCGACGATGCAGTCGCGCAGGTCGGGCAGGAACTCGCTCAGGCGGTCGATGATGCGCTCGGCCATCTCGTCGCGCAGCCGCCCGCGCTCCTCCTTCGGCGCCTCGCACGGGAAGAAGAAGCCGTAGGTCGTCGCGACGTGGAAGCCCTCCGGGGCGAGGCTCGGGTCCATCACGGTCGGGATCTGCATGCCGATCGGCGGGTGCTCCGGCAGCTCGCCGCGGCGGCAGGCCTCGAAGCTCGCCTGCTGCTGCTCTGGATCCGGCACGATGGTGGTGTTGAAGCGGGTGCGCGGATCGGCGTTCAGGTGCTCGAACGGCGGCCCGTACGTCGGCAGCCGGCAGAGCTTGAGCAGCAGGTGCATGTACGCGCCGCGCTGCTCGATCGACTCGACGCGCGCGATGGTCTGCGCGTCGAGGTGCTCGCGGCCGACGAGCCCGAACAGCGTCGCGGGCTTGTCGAGGTTCGACACGACGGCGCGCGCGCGGAGCACGCGACCGTCGCGCAGCTCGACGCCGACGGCGCGCCCGCCCTCGAGCAGCACGCGGCGCACGGGCGCCTTCAGCTCCACGACGCCGCCCCTGTCGGCGATCGAGCGGCAGAGCGCCTCGGACAGCGAACCCATGCCGCCCTTCACGCGGCGCATGAGGCCGCCGCCCGAGCTCTGCGCGAAGGTGTAGACCAGGCAGAGCGCGCTGCCCGGCGTGTACGGGCCCTTGTACGTCGACTGCACCGCCGCGAAGGCGACCAGGGCGCGCAGCGTCCGGTGCTTCCTCCTGTCGGGCAGGAAGCGGTCGACGAGCTCCATCGCGCTGCCCTCGAAGGCGAGCCGGACCTGCTCGCGGCGGCGCTCGTCGGGCGCGCTCGCGAGCAGCTCGCCAAGCGTGCGCGGCAGGCTGCGCGGCGTGAAGCGGTCCATCAGGCTCGCCGGGTAGCTGCAGAAGGCCAACAGGCGCGCGAAGCCGATCATCGCACCGACGCCGAAGTGGCGGAGCACGTAGAGCGCCATCCGCGCCAGATTCGCGTAGAAGACCGCCGGCAGCGAGTCCTTGGCATTCAGGTTCGTCGCCATGATCGGCAGGTCGATGAGCTCGACGCCGTAGCGGCGGAGCTCGAGCTCCTCCTCGAGCCCCTTCGCGAGCGGGAACAGCAGGCTCGCGCCGACGTCGTTGCGGCAGCCGGACAGGATCTCGCGCGTGCCGGCCATGCCGCCGGGGTAGGCGTTCTTCTCGACGCAGACCACGCGCAGGCCGCGCTTGGCGAGCAACGCCGTCGCGGCGAGGCCGTTGTGGCCCGCGCCGATCACCACGACGTCCGCTTCGGATGGCGTCGGCATCGCCCGCCCACTACGCCACGCGCGGGGCGCCAGTCAAAGCGGGTTTGCACGGGGCGCCGGCGCAGAAGAACATGCGCCTGCCGTTTCACGCGGAGCCGAAATGCCCGTACACGGAGCGCTGGGGGAGCACGCGATCCCGGGCTCCCCGCGAAGGAGGCCGAGATGCCGGATGCGATCGAGGAGGAAGCCCGCGCCGCCTACGTGCGGTTCGTCGCCGTCCGCGACGAGATCGACGCGGGCCGCAAGCCGTGGTCGGTGCTCGCCGACTTCTTCACCGAGGACGCGGCCTACATCGACCCGGCGTGGGGACGCGTCGAGGGGCGCGAGGCGCTCCGCGAGTTCTTCGAGAGGTCGATGGCGGGGCTGACCGGCCACGGCTGGTCGACGCCGGAGAACTGGATCATGGTCGAGGGGGCGCGCGTCGTGAGCCAGTGGGACCAGGTGCTCGGCGAGGCGCCCGACGGCAAGCGCTGGCTCGTCCCCGGCCTCTCGATCCTCTACTACGCCGGCAACGGGCTGTTCTGCTACAGCCACGACATGCTCAACATGGCCCACGTCTTCGAGACGATGAAGGCCATGGGCTGGAAGCCGACGGCGGCGATGAACATGCCGCCGCGCGAGCCCAACCGCGACGTCTCTCTGCCGAAGGCCTGGGCGCACCTCGAGCCGAAGCGCCCGTAGCCGCGGCGCGGTCGGGGCTGCGAGGATTCCGCCGAGGGCTGCACCCGCGGGCATCCCTGGAGCTATGCTGTGGCCATGTCCTTCGAGCCGATGTTCAAGACCCTGGTCGAGATCTACGAGAAGAGCACCGACCGGCATCCGCACCGCCCGCTCTTCGGCGAGAAGAAGGGCGGGCGCTGGGTGTGGAGCACGTACGGCGACTTCCGCGCGACGACCGACGCGTTTCGCGGCGGGCTCGCCGCGCTCGGCATCGGCCGGGGCGACGTGGTCGCGATGATCGCGAACAACCGTCCCGAGTGGGCGACCGCGGCCTACGCCACCTACGGCCTCGGCGCGTCGTTCGCGCCGATGTACGAGGCGCAGCACGACGAGGAGTGGGAGTACATCCTCGCGGACTCGGGGACGAAGCTCCTCTGCGTGCCCAGCCAGGCGATCGCGGACCGCGTGCAGGCGTTCCGCACCCGCCTGCCGGAGCTCCTGCACGTGGTCACCATCGAGGGGACGGCCGACCACTCCTTCGCCGACGTGGTCGCGCTCGGGAAGCGCTCGCCCGTCGCGCTCGTGCATCCGCAGCCCGACGACCTCGCCGGCTTCATCTACACCTCCGGCACGACGGGGAACCCGAAGGGCGTGCTGCTCACGCACAAGAACCTCGCGAGCAACGTGAGCGCGATCCAGGACCTCTTTCCGATCGGGCCCGAGGACAGATCGCTCTCGTTCCTGCCGTGGGCGCACAGCTTCGGCCAGGTCGTCGAGCTGCACGGCCTGTTCTCGATGGGCGCGTCGATGGGCATCGCCGAGGCGGTGGACAAGATCGTCGACAACCTCGCCGAGGTCGAGCCCACGCTGCTGTTCGCGGTGCCGCGCATCTTCAACCGCATCTACCGCGGCCTCAAGCAGCGCATGGCCGAGGAAGGCGGCATCCGCAAGATGCTGTTCGATGCCGCGATCGAGAACGAGCAGCAGCGCAGGCGCCTCGCCGAGCAGAAGCAGTCGAGCCTCTTCGTCGAGCTCAAGCACGCGCTGTTCGACCGGCTGGTGTTCGCGCAGGTCCGCGCCCGCTTCGGCGGCAAGCTCAAGTACGCCTTCAGCGGCGGTGCGGCGATCAGCAGGGAGGTCGCCGAGTTCATCGACGACCTCGGGATCATGGTCTACGAGGGCTACGGCCTCACCGAGACCTCGCCGATCGTCACCGCCAACTGGCCCGGCACGCGCAGGCTCGGCAGCGTCGGCAAGCCGATCCCCGGGGTGCGCGTCGACATCGACCGCACGGTGACCGGCGACTCCGTCGACGGCGAGATCGTCGTCCACGGGCACAACGTCATGAAGGGCTACCACCGGCTCCCCGAGGAGAACGCCAAGGTGTTCACGCCGGACGGCGGGTTGCGCACCGGCGACATGGGCCACCTCGACGGCGACGGCTTCCTCTACATCACCGGGCGCATCAAGGAGCAGTACAAGCTCGAGAACGGCAAGTACGTCGTGCCCACGTTGCTCGAGGAGGAGATCAAGCTGTCGCCCTACGTGAGCAACGTGATGGTCTACGGCGACAACAAGCCGTTCAACGTCGCCCTGGTGGTGCCCGACATGGAGAACCTGAGCAAGTGGGCGGCCGAGCATGCGGCGGGCCTCACCGAAGCGGAGCTGCTCGCGGACGCGCGCGTGCGAGAGCTCATCCAGAGCGAGATCGAGCAGCGCTCCGGGCGCTTCAAGCAGTTCGAGAAGGTCCGCAAGGTCGCCCTCGTGGCGGAGGACTTCACGCAGGAGAACGGCCTGCTCACGCCGTCCCTGAAGCTGAAGCGGTGCGCCGTGCTGCACAAGCACGGCAGCGCGCTGGCCGAGCTTTATGCTTGACGCTGCGTCAGGCTCGCGCCGACCTTTGCGGCGATCGCCGCGGCAGCGCCACCGTCGCCCCAGCGCTCGATCTGCACGAGCCGGCTGCCGAAGCGCCTCCTGAACCACTCGTACAGCACCTCGTACGCCGTGCGCTGCTCGTCCTTGTCGAACTCGTCGAGGTGCATGTCCTTCAGGTCGACGTCGGCGTCGTCGGGCTCGACGAGGACGATCGAGGTCCGACCCACCGCGCCGAGCTGCTCGATCAGGTCGAGCTCGCGTCTGACGCCGTCGGTGACCTGGTGCACGAAGGTCACGATGGCCCCCGCGGCGGCGATCAGCATCGATACGACCAGCTCCCATTCGCTCGACAGGACGCGCAGCTTCGCGAGGTCGCCCGGCGTGCCGAGCTCCGTCACGTCGCCGATGTCGGCGACCCCGATCACGGGCGCCGTCGGCGCGACCAGCGCCGCGAGCCGTCCCTGGATCTCGTCACGGCGGGTGAGCACCATGTTGACGTGCTTCACCTTCATGCCGTCTCGCGCGTACAGGTGCTCGCGCGACTTGGGCGCCCGTCCCTTGGTCAACGTCAGGTCGTAGTTCCTGAGAAACAGCACGAAGCCGGCCCCGCGCTCGACGTGGTCGCGCAGGATCTCGAGCGCCCGCGCGTGCGTGCTGCGCTCGCGATCCGCTCGCACGAGGTCCTCGTAGAACCGCCGCGCCTCCGCCTCGTGCTGCTCGGCGCACCGGAGCACGTCCGGGTCGGCGTCTCTCGACGCACGTCGCCGCATCGCCTCTGCCTCGCTGAGCGCCGGCACGATGAAGGTCTCGCGCGCCCACGCGGCACGCTCCTCGTCCGCCGAGCAGTGGCCCTCGATCCAGCTCAGGAGAAGGCGCCGGCGGAGCTCCGGCTCCGTGATGGCGCGCATGAATCGCGCCTCCTCGGCAGCCGAGAGCCCGTCACGGCGTCGCCCGGGAAAGAGCCCCCGCAGCCGGGCGAAGAGCGAGCGCGCGCTCTGCCGGATCGTCGCGGCGAGCCCGAGGCCGAGCCGGGCCGTGCCGCCGCGCTGCGGCTGCGGGGCCTCGTCCTCCCCGGGCTCGAGCTTTCGCTCGATCGACGCCAGGAGACGTTCGGCGTCGGCCAAGTGGCTCGCCATGCCGGCCGCCCGGTACGCGAGCAGCGCGTCCTCGGCGTAGGGAAGCGCTCCCGCGAGCGCCTCGGCGCCGCCGTCGGCCTCGAACAGGGCCGTCCGCAGGCGGGCGACGTGGAACGCCGCGACCCCCTGGTTCAATCGTCGCTGCCCGCTCGCCCGGAACAGGCGATGCGCCTGCTCGTACGCCTCGACCGCCGCCTCGAGGCGAGTCGGATCCTCCCGCGACGCAGCCTCGTGCGCCTTGGCGATCTGGAAGTGGGCCTCCGCGCACGCGACGGGCTCACGCTCCTCGGGCAGCAGCCGCAAGATCTGCTCGAAGGCGACCAGAGCGTCGCCGACACGTCCGGCGTCGCCCAGCGCGCTCAGGGCGAGCTCGGCCTCGCCGAGCCGCATGAGGACGCCGGGCAGGCGCGGGTCGCCCTGCCCGATCTCGGCGATCGCCGCGCGCAGGTGGTCGCGGGCGGCGAGGAGGTCCGCCGCCGCGGGCTCGCCGGACAGGATCGCATCCCCGGCGAGGGAGTGCAGCCCGGCCCGGACCTCGGGCGGCGCCTCGTCACCGAGCGCCGCGAGCAGCGCCTCACCCGCCGCGCGGACCGCGGCCCAGTCGTGCTCGCGGAGCCCGACGTCGAGCTGTCGCTTCAGCCGCTCCAGGTCGCGTACGGGCCCATCATCCTTCACCGCGATGCCTCCACGGACGACGTCGTTGCTCTCGAGTGCTCCACGGCAGGCGAGCGCCGTCCGCCCCTGCGTGCCGGCTGCACGCGCGAGCGGACGGACGCGGTCAGCGCCCGAGCCGCGCCTCGCTCGGGTCGAAGCGGAAGGTCGTCGCGCCGCTGACGCTCATGAGCTGCGCCGCCTTCGGCATCCGCGCGGGCGCCGCCGTCGCGCGCACGGCGAGCTCGACGTCGACGCGGCCGTCGCGCACCGCGATCGACTCGAGCCGCGCGCGCGGGTCGACGCCCTGCGCCGCGGCCTCGACGCCGAGCCCCTCGCCGCGCGCGACGAGGCCGAGCCAGCCGGGGTGCGCCGGGTCGAGCAGCTCCGAGCTCTGCGGCTCGAGCACGAGGCGGACGCTCTCGCCGCGCACCTCGACGTCGCGCGAGAAGCCCGGCGGCAGCGCGGCGTGCAGCCGCAGGGCGCGACCCACCGCCTCGGCGCCGCCGCCGGCGAGGCCGAGCGTCGCGGCGAGCCGCTCGCCCGCTCGCCAGGCGAGCGCGCTCCACTGCGCGAGCAGCACGGAGCGCGCCTTCTCCGCCCCGAGCCGCTCGGCGAGCGCCATCTCCGCGGAGCAGGACAGCAGGTGCTCCTGGATCTGCAGCTCGCGCGCCACCGCGGCGACGGTCGCGCTCGACAGCAGCCCGAGCTTGAACTCCGGCTCCACCTCGCGCGCGTAGTCGGACCAGCCCGCGTCGCGCTCGGGCGGCCGCTCGTTCGCGATCCGCGCGAGCGGCAGCGCCGCGACCGCGCGCGTGTTCTTCGCCGGGCCGACCGGCTCGTTGGCCTGGTCGATCTCGATCGTCCAGTGGCAGTGCGGCAGCCGGTCCGCCGGCACCCGCGGCGGCCGGTGGATCGGCCGGATGCGCGCGCGCGGGTTGGTCGCGTACGCCGTCGCGTCGAACGTCGGGTCCTCGATCGTGTGGCACATGCCGCGCACGCGCTCCTCGCCGTACGGCTCGACGTCGAGCAACGCGCCGCAGTGCCGCAGGAAGAACTCGCAGCGGCGGTCGTCGACCATCTTCCAGCCGACGTCCATGTACTGGTGGACGAAGCCGCAATCGAGCTGCAGCGCCTTGACGATCGCCGGCACGGTGTCGCCCTCGATCCGCATCAGCCGCCGCATGCGCCCGGTGTACACCGGGCTCGCGCCCATCCACTCGTCGATCGCGATCTGGTCGACCGTGTCGAAGCTCTCGGTGGCGAAGTAGACCTGCGGCATGAGCGCCCGGTCGAGCAGGTGGCCGACGTGCATGGTCTCGAGCGCGACCCGCAGCAGCTCGGGGCGTGCGAGCTCGTCGAATCCGCTGCATTGCCTGGTGGTCATGCCTCACCTCCGCGGAGCAGCCGTGCCTCGGCGCCCCGGATCGGGTCCGTCGTCGCGATTCATGCAGCGGCGCGCCGCGCGCGGCAAGCGCGTGGCCGCCGCCCGGCCGGCGGCTCCCGCGCCCGCGGGACGTCCCTTGTCGCCCGGCGCGGGATGGTCCATCGTGGAGCGGGCCCCGTGACGACGACGTGTCGACCAGGACCGACATCCGCGACCCGCAGCGCGCAGCCCGGCCCGCGCCTGGCCACGGCCCGACCCGCGCGATCCGCGAGGTGCGCGTCACGAGCCTCGGGGCGCTGGTCGACGAGCTGACGCCCGAGGTCGACCGCGACACCGGGCACCGCCGCGCGCTCGCCGTCTACCGCGGCTGCCGGGACGCGAGCTCGCCGCTGCTGACGTCGCTCGACCGGCTCGCCGGCGTCGAGCGGCCGCACGCGAAGAGCCACCTCGAGCCGCACCTGTTCCGCTCCTTCGCGCGCTACGCGCGCGCCTTCGTCAGCTCGTCGCGTCCCTGGGAGCTGCTCGCGACGGCGCAGCACCACGGCGTGCCGACGCGGCTCCTCGACTGGACGGTGTCGCCGCTGATCGCGGCGCACTTCGCGACGCTGCGGCCGCGCGGCCTGGCGGTCGTCATCTGGCGGCTCGACTGGCGGCGCGTGCACGAGCGCTTCGAGCTGCCCGACCATGCGCTGACGATCGACGAGGTCGAGGGCTTCTTCGGCGAGGTGCCGCCGTTCGACGAGGCGAGCAGGCGGCGCAAGAGCCCGATCGCCTGCCTGCTCGAGCCGCCGTCGTTCGAGCCGCGCATCGTCGCGCAGGCGGGCGCGTTCACCGTCTGCTCCGACACCTCGGTGTCGTTCGACGACTTCCTCGCGCGCCACGGCCTGTCCGACGCCCTCACGCGCTTCGTGATCGAGGCGGACGACGTGCCCATGCTGCGCGACCAGCTCGACCTGCTCGGCGTCGACGAGCGCCGCATCTTCCCCGACCTCGACGGCGTCGCCGCGGCGATCCGGCGCTACTACGAGTAGACGCCGCTACTCGACCGGGTACTGCGCGTCGACGTGCACCTCGAGCTGTGCCGGATCGAGCGGCGCGGGCCCGTGCGCGAGCGGCACGTCGATCGCAACGGCCTGCCGCTCGTGCGGCGCGAGCTCGACCTCCCGCTCGGCGCGCCCGACGACCAGGCCCGAGGCGCGCTCGCTGAGGGTCGCGGTCACCGCCACCTGCCCGCTGCCGCCGCCCCGGTTCTCGAGCAGCGCCGCGACGCGCACGGTGCGGCCGTCCGCGGACGTCTGCACGTCGTGGCGCACCACCTGCGGCTCGGGTCCGCGGCACGCCGCGAGCGCGAGGCCGGCGGCGAGCGCCCAGGCCGCGGCCCTCATTTCGACGGCACCCACGGCGGGAACGCGATCAGCAGGACGAGCGCGACCAGCACGAGCGTCATGATCACCAGCGCATAGCCCATGGTCAGCACGGGGTCGGCCCGCCGCTCGCTGCGGCGGAGCTGCAGGAAGGCGAGCGGCTCGGGCAGCACCGGCACGGAGTACTCGACCGCGTACTCGACGTCCGGCAGCAGCGCCTCGTTGCGCAGCGCCGGCACCAGCCGGCGGAGCGCCTCGCCGACGTGCGCGACGTCGGCCGCCGTCAAGTAAATCGTCGGCCACAGCGGCTCGCTGCCGAGCCCCGTCGCGAGGTTGTGGAACGCGACCACGGTGCTGCGGTAGACCGACGCGCCCTCCTCCTCGATGTTCGACCAGAAGGCGATGGTGACGCTCTCGGGAGGCGTCCGCCGGCCGAGCACGTCGAGGATCTGGCCGAGCAGGAAGGCGAGCACGCTGTTGTTGAGCCCCTGCTTGCGCGCCTTCACCGTCGCCGTCGCGCGGCTGAGCTCGATCGCGCCGAGCGAGCCCGTGTCGTCGGCGATCTCCCAGCGCACCGGCTCGACGCCGTCGACGTGCTCGAGCGCCTTGTCGAAGTGCACCGAGAACGCGTCGTCGCCGTCGGCGAGCGCGCGCTGCTTGCGCGCCTCGAGCGCGGCGCGATCGCGCGACCACAGCGCCGGCAGGTTGAGAAGCGCCATGCGCAGCGCGCCGACCAAGCCCCGCACGGTCGTGACGACGTAGAACAGCGCCAGGATCAGCACGATCGCCAGCACGAGCGTCTCGACGTTCGAGCGCTGCGCGAGCGTGACGAGGTTTCGCCCGCGCCACACGACGAGCGCCATCACCGCCGCGCACACCAGGTTGAGCGCGACGTAGATCGCGGCGAGCACCCGGACCTTTGCCGCGTAGCCCTCCGGCGTCCGCTCGGCCCGCTCGACGAGGCTCTCACCCAGCGGCACGGCGCCAGCCCTCCTTCATCGCCGCCAAGCTTATGACCGGACGGCCGGAGGCCGAAGCCCCCGCCGGCAAGGGGCCTTTGCGTCCGGCCGCACGGTGCCGTAAGGAGCCTTGCCGTGGCAGCGACCAACGGAACGGGGCCGACCAACGGCGCCGGCGACGAGGACCTCCAGGTCGGCGACCTGGTGGTGATCATGGCCGAGCCCGGGCCGTTCACCGTGGTCGACGTGGACGGCCGCTACGTGACCATCGCGTCGGCGAACGGCGTGCAGCGCAAGGTGCGCGACATCGCCGTGCGCAGGGTCAGCGCCGAGCCCCCGGTCGCGCGCTAGCGACCACGAGGGACGCCTCCGCGCGCGGAGCTCCTCAGCGCGGGACCGGGCAATCGTCTTCGACGTCGCAGAAGCCGGCGGTCGCGGGTAGCTGGATCGTGTCGCCGCCGGCCTTGTTGCCATCGTTGTCGGTCTGCCCGGCGACGAACACCCACTCGTGGAATGCCGGGTCCTCCGCCTGGTTATTCGCTTCCGCAGCGCACGCCTCGAACGTGTTCCCGGTCGACTGGATGTCGAAGCCGCTGCCGAAGTTCGACTGCGCGTTGCTGCCCTTGAACAACGCGGTCGGACCCGTGACCACGAAGCCGGCTCCGACGTTCGCCTCCGCCTCGTTCGTGTCGACGGTCGTCCCGCTGCCCCCAATCCGGTAGCCGGCGCCCCCGTTGCCGCGGTCCGTCTTCTTGCCCGAGCTGTTGTTGAGCAGCGTGTTGTCGGCGCCGCCGATCGTCGTGCCGTCCCCGAGCATGACGCTCTCGATCACGAAGCCGTCGCCGAGGTTCTCCTCGCACAAATTCGTATCGATGATGTTGGAATCGCCGCGCACGACGATGCCGTTCTGGTTGAGCTTGACGGTGTTGGTGTCGATCTTGGTGCCGACGCCGAGCGGCTCGATCACGATCCCGTCGCCCACGTTGCTCCGCACCTGCGCCCCGACGACCACGTGGGCGCCCTCGAGGACGTGGATGCCGATACCCCGGTTCAACTCCACCACGTTCGGCGAACTCGCCCCGGACGAGACGACGACGATCCTGCCGTCGGCGTTGCGGTCGATGCCCGAGAGCTGGATGCCGGTCATCGGCGGATAGAGCGACCCCTTCGCCTGCGAGCCGTTCTTCACCTTGACGCCGTCGCCCGACAGGTCCATGCCGATGCCGTTCTTGTCGGCCACCACCTGATCGATCACCGCGCGCGGCGAGCGGATGCGCAGGCCCGCCTCCCTGTTCCGCCGTACGGTCGTCTTGTGGATCGCGAGCTTGCGGTTGGTGCCGTCGTCCGCGTCCTGGATGCCGACGGCGAAGTTCTCGATCGCCTTGAAGTTCCGGATGTCGACGCGGCGCGCGTTCGGCAGCAGCCGGATCCCGACGCCGGTGCGTAGGCTGCTGCGCTGCGGGCCGCGGATGCTCCACACCTTGCCGACGCGTCCGTTCAGGCGGATGCGCGACTTGGCGACGACGATGCCGTCGATCGGGCTCCCGTCCTCGGGCGCCTGCGCGGGCCCGCAGTCGAGGTCGCTGTCGAAGGCGACCTCGTTGTTGCCCTCCATGAAGGCGTCGTCGATCGTGTCGCCGCAATTGAGCTGCTTCTGGATGCCACTCGGCAGCAGCGTGACGTTGGCCGGAACAGGCTCCGTCGGCTCGCCGGGCCGCGGGCCCTGGCACTCCGAGTGGTAGATATCGAGGTTGAGCTGTTGGACCAAGGCGGCGACGCGATTGCGAAGCGCGCTCTCGAAGGCCGCAATCGTAGAGGCACCGAGCGGGCAACCAAGCGAACTCAGCTTTGCCGCATCGCACTTGACCTCGACGTTCTCGACCTCGCTCAGCACGCCTTCCTGATCGGCAATCAGCCCTGCGCTGCTCGGCTCACCCGTGATGTCGTCGACGCAGATCTCGTGACCGGGAAAGAGGATGCGATCGCGCTCACAGTTGAAGAACTCGGCCTCGAGCGGCTCAACCAACGTGTCGGTGACCGCGTCGCCGATCCTCGCCGCGCAATCCTTGACGCCAGTCGTGATCGTGCCGGGTGCGGGTCGAGTGCACCCCCCGAGGGGAGTGGTGAAAAGATCCGCGACCAACTCCATGAGCCGTGCTCGCAAGCTGTCGCCGGTCGGGGTCGCCACGACCTCTGGGAATTCGATGGGGATGTCGGCGCCGAGAGGACAAAGGGCGTCTTGAGCCTCAGGAGTACAACCCGACGCGATTTCGCCCGCCAGGCCGTCCGCCAGGTTGTCTATGGCTTTCAGCGTATCGTTGTCAGTCGAGCAGTTCGCTGGCGATCCGGTATGAAGCCGAGAAACTTCGCAGGTCGTCACGATCTGTAGGTAGTCGCTCGTGTACTCACGGACGAGAGTGTTGATGCGACCGGCGCATTGATGAACAGGATTTGCAGTCGGTGATGGGACCGGCGTCTGCGCCGCGGCGACGCTCGCCAGCGCGAGCAGCATCGGCGCCAGCAGGGCGAGCGCGCGGCGCGTGGGGCTCGGAAGGTGTTTCACCTGGGGCAACTCCTCGACGGGTTCTCTCGCTGCGAGCGGATCGGCACGGGACGGGGACTTCCGGAGGAGGCCGCTACGCGCCGCGAGTCCCGCAAACCTTATGCCGGCGCACGTTTCGATGCACTACACAAAATGCGTATTCCGGCCTTGCAAAGCCGCACGATCGGCGGCGCTGCGAGGTTCGTGGCGCAGATCGCGCCGCGCCCGCCCACGGGGCCGGCGGTCGCCGCCGCGGCCGACCGGGGCCCGCTCAGCGCGGGAACGCCGCCGCCACCCCGCCGTCGACCGGCAGCGTCGCGCCGGTGGTGGGCGTCAGGTTCGCCGCGAAGAACACCACCGCGCGCCCGACGTGCGCGCCCGTGATCCTGGCGTGCAGTAGATTGCGCTCGCGGTAGTGCTCCTCGAGCGCGTCGGGCGCGATGCCCTTCGAGCGCGCGCGGTCGGCGCCGATCTCCTGCCACAGCCCCGACGGCGTCTCGCCCTCGGCGAACACCGCGTCCGCGTTGATCATGTTGACGCGGATGCCGTGCGGCGCGAGCTCGATCGCCGCCACCTTGCCGAGCTGGTGGCCCGCCGCCTTGGAGGCGCTGTAGGCGCCGAAGTCGGCGCCGGGCCCGAAGACGTTCTTCGACGCGTTGATCACCACGTTGCCGCCCGTGCCCTGCGCGCGCATGACGCGCGCCGCCTCGCGCATGGTGAGGAAGTAGCCGCCGAGGTTGACGTCGACGACGCGCGCGAAGTCCCGCGCCGTCGTGCCCGCGAGCGGGCTCACGTGCGCGATGCCGGCGTTCGGCACCACGACGTCGACACCGCCGAACGTCCGGCAGGCGTGCGCGAACGCCGCGCGCACCGAGTCCTCGCTCGTCACGTCCATGCGCACCGCGGTGCACGAGCTCGAGCCGCCCGCCTGCGCGACGCGCGCGCGAGCGCGCTCGAGCCGCTCCTCGTCGACGTCGGTCAGCACGACGTGCGCCCCCGCGCGGACCAGCTCGAGGCAGATGCCGACGCCGATCGCGCCCGCGGCCCCCGTGACGAGCGCGACCTGGCGCGCGAGCGGCTTCTCCGCCTCCTTGCCGAGCTTCGCCTGCTCGAGGCTCCAGTACTCCATGTCGAACAGGTCGTGCTCGGCGAGCGGCTCGTAGCTGCCGAGCGCCTCGGCGAGCGACTTGACGCGCAGCGTGTGCTCGGCGATGTCGGCCGCGATCGCGGCGTCCTTGCTGCTCTTGCCGGCGCCGAACAGGCCGACGCCGGGGATCAGCACGACCCGCGGGTCGGGATCGAGCTTCGTGCGCTGCACGCCCTTCGCCGCGACCTGCGCCGCGAAGTACTGGTCGTAGCGCTCGCGGAAGTCGCGCACCTCGCCGTCGACCTGGAGGCGCAGCTTGTCGGGGTCGTCGAGCGCGAGCCCCGGCAGGAAGAGGTGCGTCGCCTTGGTGCGGATCACGTGGTCCGGCGTGAGCGGGCCGCGCGCCGCGAGACGCCCGCAGTGCGGCTCGTCGAGGAGGCGCAGGATCTCCGGGCTCGCGCGGTGCTCGAGGATCACCCGCCGCCACGGCTGGTCCGCGTTGCCGGTCGTCGCGGCGAGGATGCCGCGCAGCACGGGCGCGATCTCAGCCGCGCGCTCGCGCGCGCGCAGGGCGTCCTCGGCGGCGACCCCAGCCCCCGCGACCTGCACCCGGCCGCGCACGCGCCCCGCGAGGAAGCGCTCGGCGCGGTCGACGTACGCGACGTGCGTCTCGTAGCTCGCGCGCGCGTCCTCGGCGAAGGTGAAGAAGCCGTGCTTCAGCAGCACCATCGCGTCGACCTTCGGGTCGCGCTCGAACACCTCGGCCGCGAGCTTCGCGAGCTGGAAGCCCGGCATGACGTAGGGCACGATCGCGACGCGGTCGCCGAGCGCGTCGCGCACGATCTGCGCGCCGTCGGGCTGGTTGGTGAGCGCGAGGATCGCGTCCGCGTGCGTGTGGTCGACGAACTTGTGCGGCAGGAAGGCGTGCAGCAGCGTCTCGACCGACGGGTTCGGCGAGGTCGCGTCGAACAGGTTGATGCGCTGCTGGTTGACCATCTCCTCGTCGGACAGCGCCTCGAGCCGGCGCAGCGCGCGCAGCGGCGCGAGCTGCATCGCCGGCAGCCCCGGCGGCTCGATCGAGTCGAGGTCCCAGCCGCTGCCCTTGACGCAGATCGCCTCGACCGGCTCGCCGAGGACGTTCTGCCGCACGGTCTTGACCGAGGTGTTGCCGCCGCCGTGCATCACCAGGTCGGCGTCCTGCCCGATCAGGCGCGAGGTGTAGACGCGCAGGGCGAGGTCGTCGCCGAAGGAGGCGTAGCGCTCGCGGAAGGCGCGCGCGTCGTCGTCGGACCAGCGGCTCTGCATGGCTCGGATCTCCTGCGTCTGTGTCGGTCGGGGTGGCTCGTTTCGTGAGACGGCGCTCGGGACGCGCTGCCGGGGTCAGCCCGCGGGCAGCGGGTCGCGGATCAGCGCGCGGACCTGCTGGAACTCCGGCGCGCGGGCGGTGCGCACCCACTCGAGCAGCACCGCCTCGACCGTCGTCGGCACCGCGCCGGCGTGCGTCAGGCGCTCGACCGCGATCCGGTAGTCGCGCTCGAAGCGCGCCGACACCGCGTCGACCACCAGGTGCGTCTCGTAGCCGGCCGCGAGCAGCTCGTGCACCGTCTGGTTGACGCACGCCTGGGCCTCGATGCCGGCGACCACCACCTGTGCCCGGCGCCGGGCGCGCAGCGCGTCGGCGAAGCCCGGCTCCGCCATGCACGACATCGTGAGCTTCTCGAAGGCCGGCTGCCCGGCCGGCAGCGCGTCGCGCACCGCGGGCGTCGTGTGCCCGATGCCCTGCGGGTACTGCTCGGTGTGCAGGATCGGCACCGACACCAGCTTCGCGGCCTCGATCAGCCGCCGCGTCGCCTCGACCACGCGCACGCCCTCGAACAGGTGCGGGATGTAGCGCTCCTGCACGTCGATGACGAGCAGCAGGCTGTCGTTGCGATCGAGGAGCCGCGCGCGGCTCCGGGCGGGATCGGCCATGGGGGCGGTCATAGCGGACGGTGGTCGCTCCTGGGAAGACGACCCGGACGCGAAACGCGCGCCCTCGCCGGCGTCACGGCATCGCGTCTGGCGTCGTGCGATACCGTTAGACGGCAAGCCGGCTCAGCGGGCACCCCGGCGCGCCGCCTTCCTGCTCGTCCTCGCGGTCGCACGAGGCTTCCGCTTCGTTCGCGGCTCGACCGCCCCCCTTGCGGGTCGCGGCCGCTTCTCGTGCCGGCCCTCCCGCTGGCGCACGCTGATCCTGAGCGGCACCCCGACCAGCGCCAGCTCGTCGCGGATCCGGTGCGTCAGGTAGCGCAGGTACGCCGTCGGCAGCGGACCGCGCTGCGTGCCGAAGATGACGACGTGCGGCGGCGAGTGGCTCGCCTGAGTCGCGTATTGCAGCTTGACGGCGCGGCCCTGCTCGCTCGGCGGCGGATGCGCCTCGACCGCGGCGTGCAGGATCTCGTTCAGCCGCGCGGTCGCGACGCGCCGGCGGTAGGACTCGACCACCGTGTCGACCGCGGCGAGGAGCGCCCGGACGCCGGTGCCCTCCTGCGCGCTGACGCGCAGGACCGGCAGCGGCGGCCACTGCGGCAGGCGCTTGGCGATCGTGTCGTGGCACTGCTCGGTCGCGAGCTCGGGCGCGAGATCGGCCTTGTTGACGGCGACGACGAGGCCCCTGCCGCGGCGCCATGCGAGGTCCGCGAGGCGCAGGTCCTGATCGGTCACGCCGACCTTGGCGTCGAGCACCAGGATCGCGACCTCGCTGCGCAGCATCGCGCGCAGCGAGGCCTGCGCGGCGAACGTCTCGATGGTCTCGTCGATGCGGCTCGGGCGGCGCAGCCCCGCGGTGTCGACGACGACGTAGCTCTTGCCCGCGTGCTCGATGGTCACGTCGACCGCGTCGCGCGTCGTCCCGGGCGTCGCGTCGACCAGCGCGCGCTCGAAGCCGACCAGGCGGTTCAGCAGCGACGACTTGCCGACGTTCGGGCGGCCGACGAGTGCGATGCGCGCCGGCCCGGCGGCCTCCGCCTCCTCGCGCTCCACCTCCTCGTGCGGCGCGCGTGCCGCACCGGCGCCCGGCGCCTCCACGTCCGACTCGGGCGGCGCGTGCGCCTCGAGGCGCCGCCACAGCTCGTCGATGCCGCGCCCGTGCGCCGCCGACACGGCCACCAGCTCGGCCTCGCCGAGCTCCGCGAAGTCGAGCAGGCGCTCGTCGTGCGTCGGGCGGTCGATCTTGTTCACCGCGAAGATCGCCGGCACGCCGAGCGTGCGGATGCGGCGCGCGACCGCGACGTCCGCGGGCGACAGCCCCGCGCCGCCGTCGAGCAGGTAGACGATCACGTCGGCCCGCGCGAGGGTCGCGAGGCTGCGCTCGTGCACCCGTGCGGCGAGCCGGCCGCTCTCGGCCTGCTCCTCGATGCCGCCCGTGTCGACGATCTCCCAGCGGCGCCCGTCGCGCTCGAGCACGCCGCGGTTCTCGTCGCGCGTCACGCCCGGCGTGTCGTGCACGATCGCCTTCTGGCGCCGCAGCAGGCGATTGAACAGCGTGCTCTTGCCGGCGTTCGGACGGCCCGCGATCGCGACCACCACGGCACCGTCGCCGCGCCGCGCGGCGCCCGGCGTCACAGCCCGAGCTCGCCCAGGGTGTGCGGCTTGGTGAACCATTTCTCGTCGACCTTGACGTGCAGATCGAGGTACACGCGCGAGCCGAGGAAGCTCTCGAGCTCGCGGCGCGCGTTCTGGCCGATGTGCTTGATGCGGGCGCCCTTCTCGCCCAGCACGATCGCGCGCTGCGAGGGCCGCGCGACCAGGATGGTCGCCTCGATCACCACCAGGTTCCTGCCCTCGCGCTCGTCGAAGGCGTCGACGCGCACCGCGCTCTGGTAGGGCACCTCCTCGTGCGTCGCGAGGAGGATCTGCTCGCGCACGATCTCGGCCGCGAAGAAGCGCTCCGGCAGGTCGGTCTGCACGTCGGGCGGGAACAGCGGCGGCGACACCGGCAGGTGCGCCTCGAGCGTGCGCAGCAGCTCGGGGACGTTGTCGCCGACGAGGGCGCTCACCGGCACGACGTGCCGCCCCGGCAGAAGCGTGTCGAGCTCGCCCGCGAGCTCGATCAGGCGCGCCTTCGGCACGCGGTCGATCTTGTTGAGCGCCACGACGACCGGCTGCTTCGCCGAGCCGAGCTCCGCGGCGAGGGCGCGGTCTGCGTCGGTGACGCCGCTCGTCGCGTCGATCACGAGCAGCGCGACGTCGGCCTCGGCGAGGCTCTGGCGCGCCGCCTTGACCATGCGCTCGCCGAGCAGGTTGTGCGGCTCGTGCAGCCCCGGCGTGTCGACGAACAGGAACTGTACGCCCGGCCGGCTCTCGACGCCGAGGATGCGGTTGCGCGTCGTCTGCGGCTTCGGCGTGACGATCGCGAGCTTGCGGCCGAGCACCTGGTTCATGAGGGTCGACTTGCCGACGTTCGGCCGCCCGACGAGGGCGACGAAGCCCGCGCGATGCTCGCCGCGGGGCGACGTCACGCGCCCTCTCCCGTCGTCGTGGGACCCGCCGGCGGGGCCCCGGCCGCGATCGCGGCGCCCTCGTTCTCGAGCTGCGCCAGCGCCTCGCGCGCGGCCGCCTGCTCCGCGAGCTTCTTGCTGCCGCCGCGTCCCGAGCCGAGCACGCGCCCGCCGATCGAGACGTGGCTCTCGAAGTCCTTCGCGTGGTCCGGGCCGGTCGCGCGCAGGAGCGTGTACTCGGGCGCCGCGCGGTAGAGGCGCTGCGACAGCTCCTGCAGGCGCGTCTTCGCCTCGCCGCCCTCCTCGGCCGGCGCCCGGCTCACGTCGCCCGCGAACGCGCGCGACACGACGACGTGCGCCGCGCCGAAGCCGCCGTCGAGGAACACGGCGCCCAGCAGGGCCTCGTAGGCCCCGGCGAGGATCGAGCGCTTGGCGCGCCCGCCGGTCTTCTCCTCGCCGCGCCCGAGGTGGATCAGCGGACCGAGCTCGAGCGCCTGCGCCTTGCGCGCGAGCGAGTTCGCGTTGACCAGCGCCGCGCGCCGCTTCGAGAGCTGGCCCTCGTCGGCCTGCGGCCAGGCGCGCAGAAGGAGCTCGCTGATGACGAGCCCGATCACCGCGTCGCCCAGGAACTCGAGCGTCTCGTTGTGCTGCGCCTGCGTGACGACGCTCGAGCGGTGCGTGAGCGCGGTGCGCAGCAGCGAGCGGTCGACGAACGGGTGCCCGAGCCGCTCCTCGAGCTCCGCGAGCTCGCCGTCGGTCACAGCCGCTCCTCGATCCAGCCGCCGCCGAGCACGCGGTCGCCGTCGTACCAGACCGCCGCCTGCCCCGGCGTCACGCCGACCGTCGGCTCGGGGAAGCGCACCCACGCCTCGCCGGCGCGCGGCACCACCTCGCACGCCACCGGCGGATGCCGGTGGCGCAGCCGCACCCGCGCGGGGCCGCGGTGCGGCGCGCGCGTCCAGCGCACGTCGCGCGCGACGAAGCCCGTGGCGGCGAGCTCGTCGCGGCCGCCGACCCGTACGTCGCCCGTCGCCGCGTCGATCGCGGTCACGTAGCGCGGCGTCGCCGCGCCGCCGCCGATGCCGCGGCGCTGCCCGACCGTGAAGCGGTGCACGCCGGCATGCCGCCCGAGCACCCGGCCCGCGCCGTCGACGATGCGCCCCGGGCGGTGCTCGGCGGCGCCCGTCCGGCTCTCGACGAAGTCGGCGTACGTGCGCCCCGCGACGAAGCAGATGTCCTGGCTCTCGGGCTTGTCCGCGACCGGCAGCGCGAGCGCCGCGGCGAGCGCGCGCACGACCGGCTTGGTCAGCGCGCCCACCGGGAAGAGCGTGCGCGCGAGCTCCTCCTGCCCGAGCGTGAACAGGAAGTAGCTCTGGTCCTTGGCGGGATCGGCGGCCGCGTGCAGCGCGAAGCCGCTCGCCGCGTCGCCGCCGATGCGCGCGTAGTGGCCGGTGCCGATCGCGGCCGCGCCGAACGTCCTCGCGTAGCGCCAGAGCGCGTCGAACTTGACGTCGCGGTTGCACAGCGTGCACGGGTTCGGCGTCCGCCCGCGCAGGTACGTCGCCGTGAACGGCTCGACGACGCTCGCCTGGAACACGTCGCGCAGGTCGACGACGTAGTGCGGGACGTCGAGCAGGCGCGCCGCGCGGCGCGCGTCGTCGAAGTCGTCCAGTGAGCAGCAGCCGGCGTGCCCGTCGGCGCGCGCGGCCGACGTCCCGAGCCGCATCGAGACGCCGATCACGTCGTAGCCCGCGCCCCGCAGCAGCGCCGCCGCGACCGCGCTGTCGACGCCCCCGGACATCGCCGCGACCACCCGTGGGCTCGGACCGAGGTGCGCCGCCGGCGCCAGCGCGTGCTCGACCGCGGCACCCGCGACCTCGCGTGCGCGCGCCGCGATCTCCTCAGGCCGCATCGTGCACCGCCCCCGCTCCGCGCGCACGGCGCACGCAGGCGGCGACGATCGCGGCGGCGCGCTCGGCGTCCGCGAGCGTCAGCTCGGCGCCGAACGAGAGCCGCAGCGCGCCGGCGGCGACCGCCTCGTCGCAGCCGATCGCGCGCAGCACGTGCGAGGGCTCGGCCGCGCCCGCGGCGCACGCCGCGCCGGTCGAGGCGGCGACGCCCTGCAGGTCGAGCGCGATCACCAGGGCGTCGCCCCGCGTCCCCGGGAAGCTCAGCGACAGCGTGCTCGGCAGGCCGTCCGGATCGCCGAGGCGCACGACCGGCGCCGCCCGCCGCGCGATCTCCGCCCAGAGCCGCTCGCGCACGGCGAGGGCGCGCCGCGCGCGCTCGGCGCGCTCGGCGCGCGCGAGACGGGCCGCGACGCCGAAGCTGACGATCCCCGGCACGTTCTCCGTGCCCGCGCGGC
>JBFMAS010000362.1:0-12084 GCA_040755575.1 Thermodesulfobacteriota bacterium | reverse complement strand
CCCGCGCTCTGACGGCGGCTCCGACCGTCCCGGGCGCCGGCGCTTGATCGCGCCACCGGCGGCCTGCGACAAGCGGGCATGAAGGGATTGTCGGATTTTCAGGGGCGCGTCGCGGTCGTCACGGGCGCCTCGAGCGGCATCGGCACCGGCCTCGCCCGGATGCTCGCGAGACGCGGCGCGCGCGTCGTCCTGATCGCACGCCGGCGCGAGCGGCTCGACGCGCTCGCGGCCGAGATCGCGGCCGGCGGCGGCGAAGCGCTCGCCATCGAGTGCGACGTCGGCGAGCGCGCTCGGGTCGAGGCTGCGGCAGCGGCCGTGATCGAGCGCTTCGGGCGCGTCGACCTGCTGGTCAACAACGCCGGCTACAACCGGCACGTCCTGTTCAAGGACCACGACGTCGCCGACATGGAGCGCATGATGCGCGTCAACTATTTCGGCGCCGTCTACTGGATCAAGGCCGTGCTGCCGGCGATGCGCGCGCAGGGTCGCGGCTGGATCGTCAATCTGTCCTCGGTCGCGGGCAAGCTCGGCCAGCCGGACGAGGCCTCGTACGCGGCGACCAAGTTCGCGATCGCGGGGCTGTCGGAGAGCCTGGTCTACGAGCTCGAGCCGCTCGGCATCCACGTGCTCTGCGTCTACCCGGCGCTCGTGCGCACCGAGATGTTCGACGCCGAGACCCTGGCCCGCATGCCCGAGCGCGTGAAGGCGAGCTTCATCGACGTCGAGCGCTTCTGCGCGGACGTCCTCGAGGCGCTCGCCAGGGGGGCCTACGAGGTGACCGTGCCGCGCTACGTCGGCATCGCCTACCTGGTGCGCCTCTTGCTGCCCACGACCTTCAGGAAGCAGACCGCCAGGCTTCGCCTGCCCGCCATCCCCGACCTCACCGCCTGACCGGTCGGCAAGGGTCGCGCCTTCGGTTGCGCGGCGCGTCGCGGATCTCTAGTGTCCAAACGCCGTTCTCGGGTTGGGCCAATCCGGCATCGGTCGAAGCGGCGTTCGGGTGCGGCGGCGTCCGAGAGGAGATGGAATGGCGACGAACACGATCGACCTCGCGACGGCCCTGGCGGAAGGGATTTCGCCGGAGATCGCGGTCTTCTCCTACTACCGCAACGCGGAGCAGCACGGCTCGAACCTGCTGTTCCGCCTGCTGCGCCACCTCCAGGATCCTGACGCGCAGATCGCGCTGTCGCAGCACCTCGCCGACGAGACGCGCCACGCGTGGCTGTGGACCGAGCGCATCATCCGCGCAGGCGCGAAGCCGCTGATCGTCTGCGACGGCTACCAGACCCGCATCGGCAAGGCGGCGGGGATGCCGCGCGACGTGATCGACCTGCTCGCGCTCACCGTCGTCGTCGAGCAGCGCGCGCTGCGGCGCTACCAGCAGCACCTGCGGCGCCCCAACCTCGACGCCGACACCGAGGGCGTGCTCAAGGCCGTCACCAAGGACGAGGCCTGGCACATCGACTGGATCCGCAAGCTCGGGCGGTCGATGGCGCAGGCGAGCGGCCAGAGCGAGCGCTTCGATCAGGCGATCGCCCGCTACCGCGAGATCGATCGTCAGGTGGTCGCCCACCTCGAGGCGGCCGAGCAGGAGCTGGCCGGAGGCGACACGGTCGACTGACGCCTCCGCCGCGAAGGGATGTCATGCCCATGCGCTTCAAGCCGCGCCGCCGCACGGCGGGCGGCGCACGCGGGGCCGACCCGGCGACCGGCAAATCGTACGACGAGATCTTCGCCGAGGCGAAGCGCGAGCAGCTCGCACGCTCGCAGGACTACCGCGCCCGCTCGCTCGCGCTCCACGGCTGGATCTGCGCCCGCTGCGCACGCGAGTTCGAGGCCGCCGAGCTGCACCTGCTGACCGTCCACCACAAGGACGGCAACCACGACAACAACCCGCCCGACGGCAGCAACTGGGAGAACCTCTGCGTCTACTGCCACGAGGCGGAGCATTCGACGGGCCTGCTCGGTGATTACTTGACGGGGCGCGACCGCAAGCCCTGAGCCGCTCGTCGATCCCATGCGCTTCTCGATCCAGACGCCGCAGTACCGGACGGACCTCGCGGCGCTGGCCGAGACCTGGCGCGCCGCCGAGCGGCTCGGCTTCCGCTCGGCGTGGCTGATGGATCACCTCTATCCGATCCTCGCGCCGCCGACCGAGCCGATGCTCGAGGCGTGGACGACACTCGCCGCGCTCGCACGCGAGACCAGCACGCTGCGCCTCGGCGTCCTCGTGACCGCGAACACGCTGCGCGCGCCGGCGCTGCTCGCGCGCATGGCCGCGACCGTCGACCGTGCGTCGGCCGGCCGGCTCGAGGTCGGCCTCGGCGCCGCGTGGTGCGAGCAGGAGCACGTCGAGCAGGGCATCCCGTTCCCGCCGCTCGCGGTGCGCCTCGGCATGCTGTCCGAATCGTGCCGCGTCCTGCGCGGCCTGTGGCGCGAGGAGCGCTTCACGTTCGACGGCCGCCACTACCGCCTGCGCGACGCGGCCTGCGCACCGAAGCCGCTGCAGGACCCGCTGCCGCTGCTGCTCGGCGGCCAGGGCGAGCAGCGGGCGCTCGCCATCGTCGCGCGGCACGCGGACCGCTGGAACCTCTCGGGCTCCGCGGAGACTCTGCGGCAGAAGCGCGCCGTGCTCGAGCGGCACTGCGCCAACGTCGGCCGCGACCCGAGAGCGATCACGGTCACCGTACGCAACGACTTCCTGCTCACCGACGACGCGGCGCTGGCGAGACGCAGGATCATGCGCTTCGCCCGCTACGCGAGCATCGACGAGGCCGAGGCGCGGCGCCGCACGTGGGTCGGGCCGGCGGAGGAGATCGTCGCCTCGCTGCGCGAGTTCGAGTCTGCGGGGTGCGAGGAGTGCATCCTCGGGCTCGAACCGCCGTACGACGCCGCGACGCACGAGATGCTCGCGCGCACGGCGGCCGAGATCGTGCCGCGGCTCGCCTCGTGAAACCGGTGGTCGCAGGCGTCGTGCTCGCTGCGGGTGCGTCGCGTCGCATGGGCGCGCCGAAGGCCGCGCTCGTGTACGAGGGCAGGTCGTTCGCCCGGCACGTCGTGGAGGCGCTGCGCGCGGGCGGCGTCGGCGAGATCGTCGTGGTCACGGGACACGCGCACGACGCGACCGCAGGCGCGCTGCCGGCGCTCGGCCGGGTGACGCTCGTGCGCAACCCGGAGCCCGAGCGTGGTCAGCTGTCGTCGCTGAAGATCGGCCTCGAGCACCTCGCGACGGCGGCGGCTCGTGTCGACGCCGTCGTGGTCGCGCTGGTCGACCACCCGACCGTGCGCGCCGCGACCGTCGCGCGCCTGCTCGAGGCGGCCGACGCCGAGCCGCGCCCGGCGATCGTCGTGCCGGTGCACGAGCGGCGCCGCGGCCACCCCGTGCTGTTCGCGCGCGCCGTCTGGGACGAGCTGCTCGCGACGCCCGACGACGCGGGCGCGCGCGCCGTGGTCCGCGCCGAGCCGGCGCGCGTGCGGGAGGTCGCGGTCGCCGATCCGGGCATCCTGGCCGACGTCGACACGCCGGACGACTTCGCCCGGCTCCGCGGGCGGTCGCCTCGAGCGTAGAGCCGCGCGCGGCGCCGGCTCAGCCGCGCCGCCGCGCCGACAGCGCGGCCGTCCCCGCCCTGCCCCGGCGGCGCACGTCGATCATCTCGGCGAGGATCGCGACCGCGATCTCGCCCGGGGTCTCGGCGCCGACGTCGAGCCCGATCGGGGCGCGGACCCGCGCCAGGCGCTCGGCGTCGAATCCGTCCTCCGCGAGGCGCTCGAGGATGCGGGCGACGCGCCGCCGGCTGCCGATCATGCCGAGGTAGGCGAGCTCGAGGCCGAGCGCGACGCGCAGGCAATCGGCGTCGAGCCGGTGGCCGCGCGTCACCAGCACGACGTAGCGGGCGCGATGCGGCGCCAGCCCCGCGAGCGCCGTGCGCGGGTCGTCGACCACGATCCGCCGCGCGTCGGGCAGCCGGCGCGGATTGGCCCACGACGCGCGGTCGTCGAGCACGGTGACGGCGAAGCCGGCGTGGGGCGCGAGGCGCGCGAGCGCCTGCCCGACGTGCCCCGCGCCGACGACCACCAGCTCGGGCGGCGCGACCAGCGGCTCGACGAGCAGCCTCGCCGCGTCCTCCTCGTCGCCGTCGCCGAGCACGGCCTCGCCCGGCTCGCCGCGCGCGACAGCAGCCAGCGCCCCCTCGACCGCCGCGCGATCGAGCTCCGGCTCACCGAGCGGGAAGCTCTGCACGCCGCGCTCGTCGACCAGCGTCTTGCGGCCGGCGAGCGCGGCCTGCGCTACCGGCGCCTTCGTCACCGTGACGATCGCGATGCCGCGCCCGCGCTCGCGCGCGTCGTCGAGCACGGCGAACAGCTCGGCGCGCCGGATCCCGCCGAGGTCCTCTCCAGCGCGCTCGACGAACACGTCGAGCACCCCGCCGCAGATCGACGGGCTCTCCCAGCCGTCCTCCTCGAGCAAGCTCACCTCGACGCGCTGCGGGGTGCGCGTCGCGAGCACGCGCTGCGCGTAGCCCATCACCTCCGCCTCGCCGCAGCCGCCGCCGACGGTGCCCACCTGCGCACCCGAGGGGTCGATCAGCATCTTCGCGCCGGTCTTGCGCGGCGTCGAGCCCCGGTGGCGGACGATCGTCGCGACCGCGACGCCGCTGCCGTCGCGTGCGGGATCGTCGAGCCGCCGCCGCAGCTCGCCGAGGAACGCGCCGAGATCGTCCATCCTCTCCCGTGTACCCCGTCCGGATTGCATCGACCACGAGGGCGCTCGTAAGATCGAAGCTTCCCTGCAGGAGAGAAGACGCGTGCACGAGATTCGCTACTCCGCTCCGGCGACGGTCCCCGAGGCCGTCGCCCTGCTTGCCGCAGACGGCGGCGCCGCGCGCGTCCTCGCCGGCGGCACCGACCTCCTGATCCAGCTCCGCGCCGGGACCTGTCCCGCGCGCCACCTGATCGACGTGAAGCGGATCACGGAGCTCGCGCGGCTCGAGTGGGACGCTTCCGGTGCCCTGCACGTCGGCGCCGCGGTGCCGTGCTGGCGCCTCGCCGAGGACCGGCGCGCCCGGGCGACCTTCCCGGGCCTCGTCGAGGCCGCCGCGCTGATCGGCTCGACCCAGATCCAGAGCCGCGCGACGATCGCGGGCAACCTGTGCAACGGCTCGCCCGCCGCCGACACCACCCCGGCGCTGATCGCTCTCGGCGCGGTGTGCGTCGCGCAGGGGCCACGGGGCAGCCGCGAGATCCCCTGCGAGTCGTTCCTGCTGGCGCCGGGAAGAACCGCGCTCCAGCCCGGCGAGCTGCTGACCGAGGTGCGCGTGCCCGCTCCCGCGCCGCGCAGCGCCGACTGCTACCAGCGCTTCACGCCGCGCAACGAGATGGACATCGCGGTGGTCGGCGTCGGGGCGTCGGTGATGCTCGGCCCGGACGGCCGCTGCACCGCGGCGCGCATCGCGCTCGGCGCCGTCGCTCCGACGGTGCTGCTCGCGCCCGACGCCGCCGGGGTGCTGGTCGGCACCACGCTCGACGACGCGGCGCTCGATCGCGCCGCGGAGGCCGCGCGGGCGATCGCGCGTCCGATCTCGGACATGCGTGCGCCGGCCGACTACCGGCGCGAGCTCACCGGCGTGCTCGTGCGCCGCGTGGTGGCCGAGGCGGCGCGCCGAGCGCGCGGAGGGAAGTGAGGGATGGCGATCCGGACCCAAGTCAGCTTGACGCTGAACGACGAGGCGACCGACTTCCTCTGCGAGCCGCGCCAGACGCTGCTCGAGGTGCTGCGCGACGAGCTCGACCTGACGGGCAGCAAGGAGGGCTGCGCGACCGGTGACTGCGGCGCGTGCAGCGTCCTGCTCGACGGCCGCGTCGTGTGCTCCTGCCTGGTGCTCGCGGTCGAGGCCGCCGGACGCGAGGTGACGACCGTCGAGGGGCTCGCGGACGGCGAGCGCCTGCACCCGCTGCAGACCGCGTTCCTCGAGCACGCGGCGCTGCAGTGCGGCGTGTGCACGCCCGGGTTCCTGGTCGCGGCCAAGGCGCTGCTCGACCGCAACCCCGATCCGAGCGAGCGGGAGGTGCGCTACGAGCTCGCCGGCAACCTCTGCCGCTGCACCGGCTACGACAAGATCGTGCGCGCCGTGCTGGCCGCGGCGCGCACGATGCGCGAGGCGAACGGCGGCGGTGGCCGCGCGCGAGGAGAGTGACGGCATGTCGGCGAGCGACGATCCCAAGAGCACGGGCCAGGCCACCGGCGGCGCCGAGCGGCGCTTCCGCGTCGTCGGCACCCGCCCCGTGCGGCACGACGGCATCGACAAGGTCACCGGCCGCGCGCGCTACGGCGCGGACGTGAGCCTGCCCGGGATGCTGCACGGCAAGGTGCTGCGCAGCCCGCACGCGCACGCGCGCATCGTGTCGATCGACGCGAGCCGCGCCGCCGCCCTGCCGGGCGTCAAGGCGATCGTCACCGGTGCCGACATGCCGCAGGTGAGCGGCGCGACCGAGCAGGCCGGCGAGGGCACGTCGAACCCGCGCTGGCTGTCGGACAACATCCTTGCCAAGCACAAAGTGCTCTACACCGGGCACGCGGTCGCGGCGGTCGCGGCGACGAGCCCGCACGTCGCCGAGGAGGCGCTCGCGCTGATCGACGTCCGCTACGAGGTGCTGCCGCACGTCCTCGACGTCCGTCGCGCGACGGCGCAGGGCGCGCCGATCCTGCACGAGGATCTGCGCACCCAGGGCCTGCCGACGCCCAGCGACCAGCCGACCAACGTCGCGAGCGTCGTGCTGTTCGAGCGCGGCGACCTCGCCGCCGCGCTGCGTGCAGCGGACGTCGTCGTCGAGCGCGAGTTCGACACCGCGATGGTGCACCAGGGCTACATCGAGCCGCACAACGCGGTGGCGCAGGTGAACCCCGACGGCCAGGCGACCGTGTGGTGCAGCACGCAGGGCGCGTTCGACGTGCGCCACTTCTGCGCGCAGATCCTCGCCATGCCGCTGTCGCAGATCCGCGTCGTGCCGGCGGAGATCGGCGGCGGCTTCGGCGGCAAGACGACGATCTACCTCGAGCCGCTCGCGATCCTGCTCGCGCGCAAGGCCGGGCGCCCCGTCAAGCTCGTCATGAGCCGCGCCGAGGTGCTGCGCGCGACCGGACCGACGTCGGGCTCGCACATCCGCGTCAAGATGGGCGCGACGCGCGACGGCAGGATCACGTGCGCCGACGCGACGCTGCTCTACGAGGCAGGCGCCTTCCCGGGCTCGCCGGTGTGGGCCGGTGCGATGTGCCTGCTCGCGCCGTACGACATCGAGACGCTGCGGGTCGAGGGCTACGACGTCGTCGTCAACCGGCCGAAGACCGCGGCGTACCGCGCGCCGGGCGCGAGCAACGCGTCCTTCGCCGCCGAGTCCGTGGTCGACGAGCTCGCCGCGCGGCTCGGCATGGATCCGATCGAGCTGCGGACGAGGAACGCCGCGCGCGAGGGCACGCCGACGCCGGCCGGCCCCCGCCACCGCAGGATCGGCAGCGTCGAGGTGCTCGAGGCTGCGCGCCGCTGCCCGCAGTACCTGTCGGACCTGAACGCCGCGACGGGCGACGGGCACCTGCACGCGGGCGGTGCGCTCACGCCGCCGGCCGCGAAGAGACGCGGGCGCGGCTTCGCCATCGGCTTCTGGTTCAACGCGGGGCTGCAGTCGAGCGCGACGATCGGCATCAACGCCGACGGCACGGCGAGCCTGGTGACCGGCTCGCCCGACATCGGCGGCACGCGCACGTCGTGCGCGATGATCGCGGCCGAGGAGCTCGGCCTGCCGGTCGAGCACATCCGGCCGGTGGTCGCCGACACGGACTCCGTCGGCCACACCGACGTCACCGGCGGCAGCCGCGTCACCATGGCGACCGGCCTCGCGGTCTACGAGGCGGCGCAGGACGTCAAGCGCCAGCTCTGCGAGCGCGCGGCCGCGCTGTGGAAGACGGAGCCCGGCGCGGTGCGCTTCGCCGACGGCTGCGTCGTCGCGAGCGACGGCGACACGCCGAAGCTCGCGCTCGCGGAGATCGCGAAGCAGCTCGGCCGCACCGGCGGGCCGGTGGTCGGACGCGCGACGGTCAATGCCCAGAAGGCGACCGGCGCGGCGTTCGCGGGCACGCTGGTCGACGTCGAGGTCGACGTCGAGACCGGCAAGGTGGACGTGCTGCGCTGCACCGTGATCCAGGACGCCGGCCGCGCGATCCACCCCGCCTACGTCGAGGGCCAGATGCAGGGCGGCACGGCGCAGGGCATCGGCTGGGCGCTCAACGAGGAGTACGTCTACGACGACGAGGGGCGGCTCCTGAACGCGGGCTTCCTCGACTACCGCATGCCGGTCGCGCTCGACCTGCCGATGATCGAGACCGTGATCGTCGAGGTGCCGAACCCGCGCCATCCGTACGGCGTGCGCGGCGTCGGCGAGGTCTCGATCGTGCCGCCGCCGGCCGCGGTCGCGAACGCGATCGCGAATGCGACCGGGGTCCGCATGACGACGCTGCCGATGTCGCCGCCGCGGGTGCTCGCCGCGCTGCACGCCGCCGGCGTCGGCGTCGGACGGGAGGAGACGCGCGTCGCCGCCGCGACGTGACACGGGCGCGTGGCGCTGGTCTTCATCCCCGCGCAGCTCCGTCACCTGACCGGCGGCCGCGACCGCGTCGACGTCGCCGGCGCGACGGTCGGCGAGCTGGTCGAGGCGATCGACGCGCTCCATCCGGGGTTCGGCGCCCGGGTCGTCGCGGACGGCGAGCTCGTGCCTGCGCTCGCGGTGTCGGTCGACGGCGACCTCGTGAGCGGTGGGCTGCACGAGACGGTGCGCCCGGCGAGCGAGGTGCACTTCGTCCCGGCGCTGGGCGGCGGCTGAGCTCTCGCGCGGCGCGCGTGCGCGCTCGGGTGGCTCAGGCGCGGACCGCGGGCAGCACCTCTTCGGCGAGGAGGCGCAGCGTCGCCGGCGCGGCGCGGTCGTGGGTGAAGAACACGAACAGGCTCACGCCCTGCGCCGCGAGCTCGCGGATCCGCGCGACCACGTCGTCCGGCGTGCCCACGAAGCCGCCCGCGTCGAGGCCCCAGCCCGGGCCGCCGAAGCGCTTGCGCGCGAGCGCGAGCGCTCCCTCGAGCTCGCCGCGCCCGCGCGCGAGGACCAGCACCGCTTCGATCGAGGTGCGCACGCTCGCCGGGTCGCGTCCGATGCGCGCGCATTCCGCCGCGAGCGCAGCGCGCTTGCGCGCGAGGTCGGCGAGCGCGTAGGTCGGGCAGTTCCACACGTCGGCGTAGCGGGCGACGAGCGGCAGGGTATGGCGCTCCCCGGCGCCGCCGACGTGGAGCGGCGGGCCCGGGCGCTGCACGGGCGGCGGCAGGCTCGGCAGGTCGTGCACGCGGAAGAGCCGGCCCGCGAAGTCGACGCGCGGGCCGCGGAACGAGCGCGTCAGGACCTCGAGCGTCTCGCGCAGGAGCGCCGCGCGCTCCGCGGCGCTGCCCCACGGGATGCCGGCGCGCTCGTGCTCCGGCGCGTACGAGCCGCTGCCGACGCCGAGCTCGAGCCGACCACCCGACACGACGTCGAGCGTCGCCACCATCTTCGCGAGCAGCGCGGGATGGCGGAAGGTCGCCGACAGCACGAGGTGGCCGACCCGCAGCCGCGTCGTTTGCGCGAGCAGCGCGGTCGCGAGCGTGAAGCCCTCGAGCGACGGCACGTCGGGCAGCTCCGGCGGATAGAGGTGGTCCATCAGCCACAGCGAGTCGAAGCCGAGCTGCTCGCAGAGCAGCGCCCGCTCGCGCAGCTCGTCCCAGCCGAAGCCGACCTGCGGCAGATAGATACCGAACTGTATGCTCGACGCGGTCATCCGGCTCGCGTCGTGCAGCGGAACGACACCCGCGAGGCGTCGTCCGGACCCGCCGCGCCGCCGAGGCGCAGCGTGCCCTCCCCTTCCAGCAGCGCGCTCTCGTGGTGCAGGCGCAGCGGCGCGGCACCGGTGCGCTCGATCGTCGTCCCGTTGGTGCTGACGTCGGTGAGGCGCACGCGGTCGCGGTTCCACTCGACGATCGCGTGCAGGCGCGACACCGCCGCGGTCGCGATCTGCAGGTCGCACGAGGGATCGCGGCCGAGCTCGGCGCGGGGCCGCGCGACGTCGACGCGGAGCGACCGCTCGCCGTGCCGGAGCACGACGCCGGCGCTCCGGCCGGCGGCAGCGGTCGTCATCGGCGCGGCGTCCAGCACCGAGGTGAAGCTCGCGTCCCAGAGCAGCTCGTGGATCTCCTCCTCTCCCGAGTCGCCGCGCAGGACGCAGCGGTCGAACCAGCGTGCCGCCCGTCGCCAGCGCGGCGCGAGGCGGTCGAGCGTCGCACGCGTGGTGAGCGTCTGCCCCGCCTTGGCGAGCGCGACCAGCCGCGCCGCCCGGTGCACGGTGCCGCCGAACCAGCCCTCCTCGGAGCGCACGACCGAGCCGTGCAGGAAGCCGATCCGCAGCCGGATCGGACGGTCCAGCCGATCGCCGGCCGAGGCGGCCTCGACGCCCTCGTGCATCGCGACGGCGGCTTCCACCGCGTCGTCGGCGCGCTCGAAGACGCAGAACACCTCGTCGCCGAGCCGGTTCGCGATCTCGCCGCCGAAGCGCAGCGCCGTGCTCGCGAGCAGGTCGACGTAGCGCACGAGCAGCAGCCGCGCCGCGTCGTCCCCCTGCTCGACGACGAGCCGCGTGCTGCCCGCGATGTCGGCGAACAGCACGCTGCGCTCGACGGTGACGGCGCCCATCCGTCCCTCCTGCCGTTCGCCCGCGCCGCTGGCAAGCGAGAATCGAGGCGTCCTCCTTGCCCGTTCCGCGCGGCTCTGAGATGACGGCCGCGAAGGGAGGCGCCGATGGAGGACCTCGCCGGCAAGCTCGAGGAGTCGCTGATCGGCGACATGCGCGACCCCTACCCGATGTTCGCGGTCCTTCGCCGCGAGCAGCCGATCACGCTCTCGCGGCAGTGGGGCAAGGAGATGTACACCGTCTTCCGCCACGCCGACTGCGAGCGCGTGCTGCGCGATGCGGAGACGTTCTCGAGCCGCATCGTCGCCGACACCATGGGCCCCTCGATGGGGCGCACGATCCTCGAGATGGACGGCAAGGAGCACCAGCGGCACCGCGGGCTCATCTCGGTCGCGTTCCGGCCGCAGGCGATCGCGGCGTTTTGCGACAGCCTGGTCGCGCCGACGATCCACCGGCTGGTCGACGACTTCGCCGACGCCGGCGAGGCGGACCTGGTCGAGAGCGTGTCGCATCGGCTGCCGATCCTGGTGATCGGTGCGATGGTCGGGATCCGCGTCGCGGATACGGCCCAGTTCATGCGGTGGGCGGACGACGTCATCGCGGTGCCGATCGCGCCGGAGCGCGGCATCGCGGCGTCGCGCGCGTTGCAGGCCTACCTGCTGCCGGTGGTCGCGGAGCGGCGGCGCGAGCCGCGGGACGACCTGATCAGCCGTCTCGTGACGGCCGAGATCGACGGCGAGCGCCTCGACGACGCGGAGATCCTGGGCTTCCTGCGCCTCCTGCTGCCCGCCGGCGCGGAGACCACCTTCCGGCTGCTCGGCAACGTGCTGTTCGCGCTGCTGTCACATCCGGGGCAGCTCGACGAGGTCCGCGCCGACCGCACGTTGCTCGACGCGGCGCTCGACGAGACCCTGCGCTGGGAGGCGCCGCTGCTGTTCACCGCCCGCGAGACCACGCGCGAGACCGAGCTCTGCGGCACGCGCCTGCCGCCCGCGACGGCGGTCACGGCCGCGATCGGCTCGGCCAACCGCGACGAGACCGTGCACGACGATCCCGACCGCTTCGACTTGCACCGCGCGCACAAGGAAAGCCTCTCGTTCGGCCTCGGGCGCTACTTCTGCCTCGGCTACCACCTGGGGCGGCTCGAGGTGAAGATCGCGGTGGGCGCGCTCCTCGACCGGCTCCCCGGCCTGCGCCTCGTGCCCGGCACCGACGCCCACGTCCACGGGCTCGCGTTCCGCAGCCCGACCGCCCTGCCGGTGCGCTTCGAGCGCGCGCGCTGACGCCGGCCCAGGAGTTCGACCCGAGGGTCGGACGTCCGCGCGTGC
>JBFMAS010000361.1:0-8984 GCA_040755575.1 Thermodesulfobacteriota bacterium | reverse complement strand
TCTAGCGAACTCCGGCAGTTACAAGCGCGCCCGGGGTGAATCGAACACCCGACCTACAGATTCGAAGTCTGCCGCTCTATCCAACTGAGCTACGGGCGCTGCATGACGTCGGCAACGCGCAATCAACACCGCGCGCGGGCCGAGATCAAGGCGCGTCGGGGCGACCCGCGCGACGTCGCACGTCCGCGAGACGGTCGGCGACCTGCCACTCGGCGGCCCAGCGCTCGACGTACTGCCAGTCCAGGTCGGGAAGTCGCGCGAGGCCGAGCAGGTCGATCTCGTCCTTGCTGCGGCCTGCGATCAGCTTCAGGACGATGAGATCCTCGGGGGTGGCGATGCGCACGCCGTCGTCGCTCGACACCGCCCGGTCGAGAAGCGACTGCTGGAGCGCGGTCTTGGCCAGCTGGAGCTCGACGACGACGCTGCCATCGGCCGAGGCATAGCGCACGAAGTCGGGCCCCGAGGGAGCGTCGGCACGGTCGACTGCCGCCCGCCGGAAGCCTGCAGCGAGCAGCGCCTCGTGCAGCCGCTCGTGGTCCGCGACGCCGGCCTGAACCGTCAAGTCAATGTCCGCCGTGGCTCGCGGCTCGAGCCACACGTTCACCGCGTGGGCTCCGATCAGCGCGTAGCGAACACCCACGCTCTCGATCAGGCGCCCAACCTCGAGGATCGCGCCCGCCACGGCCCCTCAGGGAGTGTAAAGCCCCAGCTCGCGCGCCCGGTCGTAGAAGCGCCGCGGATCGGCCTCCGGCTTCGCGTCGGGCGCGTCCGGGAAACGCTCGTGGAGCCGCCAGCTGCGCTCGAGACGCTCCGCGAGGGAAAGCGCCCGGTGCTCGGCGCACGCTTCGGCGTGCGAACGTCGCTTGTGCTCGCCGATCCGGGCGAAGTAGTCGCGATCCGCTTGCGAGACCGGCATCGGGTCGAGGTTAGCCGCGCGACGCCGCGAACGCCAGCTTCTCTGGCTTGACACCCGCCCGCTCCTCGCCGCCGCCGTCGGCCTCAGATCGGCGCGCGGTAGCCGAAGTACTCGTTGTCCTCGTTGAACCCGCCCTCGCCGGAGCCGAGCTCGGCGAACGACGCGACCAGCTCGATCGCCTGGATCCACTTGACCTGCTTGAAGCCGAGCTCGAGCTCGTTGCGCAGGCGCAGCGGTGCGCCGTGCAGCTCGGAGAGCGGCTTCCCGTTCATCTCGTAGGCGAGGATCGTGCTCGCGTGGTGCATGTGCGCGAGCTGGTGCACGTCGTAGTACAGGCCCTCGCCCTCGGCCGGGCCGTGTGCGAACGAGTAGAACACCACGTAGCGCGCCTCGGGCCGCGGACGGACGAGGCGCAGGATCTCGGCCATCGGTACGCCGCCCCACTTGGCGACGCCGGACCAGCCCTGGATGCAGTAGTGCTGGGTGATCTGCTCGCGCCTGGGCAGCGCCCGGATCTCGTCGAGCGACAGCTCGACGGGCTTCTCCACCAGACCGCCGATCCGCAGCACGTAGCCCGCGAAGCGCCCGGCGAGGAGCCGCTGGTACTCCGGCGACTGCGGCTCGGTCCCGTTCGGCCAGAAGTGCGGCGAGACGTCGCGCTCGGTGAGCTCGGCGACAGGCTCGATGCGCTCGAGAAGCGACTTGAGGCCGCCCGTCAAGAAGCGCCCGACGTGCTGGACGACGCGCGGGCGCCGCAGCGTGAGCGGCGTCGCGGCGAGCCACGCGAGCGCGATCACCCCGAGGCCGATCGCGCACAGGACGACGCCGCCGAGCGAGTCGTCGTCGACGCCGCGCGTGATGTGGTTCAGGTTCCGCACGACGCCCGTCGACAGCACCATCGCCACGTGCACGACGACGAACGCCACGAAGTACGCCAGCACGCCGAAGTGGACCGTCCGCGCGACCTGCCGGTTGAGCGGCCCCACCGCGGTGCCGAAGCGCGCGGCGACGAACGGCGCCTGCAGGAGCCCCGTGACGAGCGCGAGCGGTGCCGCGACGAGCACCGTCGTCGAGTACGCGATCATCTGCAGCGCGTTGTAGCGGTGCCAGCCCGACGGCGCGGGGAAGTCGAGCGACGCGTACTGGAGCGCCGTCGACAGCGCGTGCGGGAAGATGCTCCACGAGACCGGCACCAGGCGCTGCCACTGCTCCGTCGCAAGCAGCAGCACGACGAACACGAGCCCGTTCGCGAGCCAGATCGTATCGAGGCTGAAGTGCCACCAGCGCGCGAGCCCGATCGTGTGCCGCACGCCCGGCAGCCCGAGCCAGCCGGGCAAGGCGACGCTGTCCTGCTTCGCCGTCCACACGCGGTCCGTGGGCACGGGGCCGCGCAGGCGCAGCCACTCGCTGCCCGGCGTGCAGTGCGCGTCCAGGTAGAGCCGCGGGTGATCCGCCAGGATCTGCAGCCCGGAGCGCGCCATGAACAGCATCAGGAACAGGTTCAGGTAGTGCTGCCAGCGCAGCCACCAGGGAAAGCCGCTCTCGACCGGGCGCGCGAAGTCGCCGACGCCGGGATACTGCGCGATGAACGCCTGCACGCCCGGCAGCGTCCGCAGGTACCGCGCGCCCAGCACCAGCAGCAGCGCGCCGGCGAGGCCGAGCGGCACGAGCAGCAGGAGGAGCCGCCCGGTCGAGAGCCAGCGCTGGCCGAGACGCACCTCGGGCAGCGATGCCCTCTCCTGGGGCAGCCCGCCGGCGAACTCCGCGACGTCGATCCTTTCGTGGCCCTTCGTGAGCTGCGCGGCGAAGCCCGACGGAGCCGCAAGTCCGCTCCGCGCCATACGACCAGAGCATCGGACGTTCGCGCGCGTTTCTCCACGCGGCGTCCGAAAAGGGGAGCCACGGCGTCGGCTCCACGCCCGCCATTGACTGATCCCCTCGCCTGCCGGAAGAGTCGGCGGCGGCATGGGGCGCGTCCTGTTCTCGGCGGTGATCGTCGCGTGCGTGCTGGCCGGCGGTACGGACGCGCCGGCGACCGTCTACACCTGGCTCGACGACGGCACCCGGCACTTCACCAACGTGTCCGGCGACGTGCCCGAGGCGCATCGCTCGACCGCGAAGTCGTTCCCGACGGCGGCAGCGCACGAGCCCGCCGCGCAGCCGACCCCCGAAACTCCGCCCCCGGCCGGCCGCCAGCCGGACGCCATCGCCGACGCCTACGGCCGCGGGGTGCGGCAAGGCGCAGAGCTGGCGCTCGCCCAGACGCGCGCCGTCGGCGAGCTCGCCGTGTCGCTGGTCGAGGCGGCGGTGGGGCGCGAGCGCACCGCGCCCCCGCCACCGCCGCGGGCGTCGGCGCCGGCCGAGCGCGAGCGACGACGGGGCAAGGGCCGGCCGAGCTTCCGGGTGAGCATCGTGCCGGCCGGCTATCGCTGGCCCGGCGGCGTCGGCTACGGCTACCTCGGCACCGTGGCGGGCTGCCCCGGATGCTGCTGCGCGCCGGGCCTCGGCTACGGCTTCGGCTGGGGCCGCCTCGTGCCGCACTCGCATTTCTTCCCGAGCCTCGCCGGGACGCGGCGCGCGGCGCTGTTCTTCCCGAACGGGCATCAGCTCGATTCGAACCTGTTCTTGACGGGCGGCGGGTACTGGGTGGACTGACCGGCCCGCTCGGTTGCGGCTCGTCTCCGCGCGGCGACGCCGCAGCCGTCGGTCGACAAGCGCGACCGGCCGGGGCATGCATGGTCGCGGACGGCGGCTGGTGCCGAGATCGAGGAGCGGAAGCGATGGCGAACGAGCAACGGATCGATGCGAACGCGCTGCTCGCCGCGGCACGCGACACCACCGGCCTCGAGGACCTCGGCGCCGACACCTGGCGCGACGGCCTCGAGCGTCTGGTCGCCGCGCTCGACGAGGAAGCCCGGCTCAACGACATCGGCGTGCAGATCGCGGCGGGCGAGATCCTGTTGTACCTGACGAACCGCCTGCGCATCGTCGACTGGCACGAGCGCCACCGCGACGCGCGCAAGGAAGACGTCACGCCGCCGATCGTCATCGTCGGACAGGGCCGCACCGGCACCACCATCCTGCACGACCTGCTGGCGCAGGACCCGGCGCACCGCGTGCCGCTCACCTGGGAGGTCGACCGGCCGCTGCCGCCGCCCGAGGCCGCGACCTACGACACCGACCCGCGCATCGACGAGGTGCAGGCGCAGCTCGACATGACGGAGCTCGTCATCCCGCGCTTCAAGTCGATGCACCCGATCGGGGCGCGGCTCGCGCAGGAGTGCGTGCGCATCACGGCGCACGACTTCCGCAGCATGATCTTCCCGACCCAGTACCACGTGCCGTCCTACGCCCGCTGGGTGCTGCACGAGGCCGACATGGCGCCGGCCTACCGCTGGCACCGGAGCTTCCTGCAGGTCCTGCAGTCGCGCCACCGGTGCGCGCGCTGGGTGCTCAAGTCCCCGGGGCACGTGTGGTGCCTGCCCGAGCTGCTCGCGGAGTACCCGAACGCGCTGCTCGTGCAGACCCACCGCGACCCGCTGCGGATCGTCGCCTCGATCGCGTCGCTGCTGTCGACGCTGCGCCGCCTCGCGAGCGACCAGGCCCCGATCGAGGAGGGCGCCGCCGAGTTCGCCGACTACGTGCTCGACGGGCTCGACCGCTCGGTGACGGTGCGCGAGCAGGGCCTCGTGCCGGCGGAGCGCGTCGTCGACGTGCAGTTCCGCGACTTCCTCGCCGACCCGTTCGCGACCGTCCGCACCATCTACGGCCGCCTCGGCCTCGAGCTCACGGGAGACGCCGAGGCGCGCATGCGCTCCTTCCTCGCCGACAACCCGCAGGACAAGCACGGCCTGCACCAGTACACGCTCGCCGACACGGGGCTCGACGCGGGCGCGCTCCGCGAGCGGGCCCGCCGCTACCAGCAGTACTTCGACGTGCCGTCCGAGCGCGTCTGAGCGCGGCGAGGTCCTCGAGCAGGCCGCGCATGCCGAGCTCCTCGCCCGCGCGCCGCGCGCTCGCGCGCAGCGCGGCCGCCCGGGCGCGCGCCTTGCCGTCCCGCCGCCGCTCGAGCACGCGCGCCAGGTCGAGCTGCGCGTAAGCGAGCCAGGGACGCGCGCCCATGCGCTCGTTGGCGGCGAGCGCGCGCTCGAGGTGCCGGACCGCCTCCGTCGTCCGGCCGACCGTCGCGTGCAGCAGCCCGAGCCAGCGTCCGCCGTGGCCGAGCCCCATGACGTTCGTCGCCGCGCCGAAGTGCCGCTCGGCGTACGGGCGCAGGAGCCGCTCGAGGACGGCCGCGCGCCGCCGGTCGCCGAGCTGCGCGCACGCCTGCGCGAGGTACGCCATGGTCGGCAGCCAGAGGTTGTTCTGCGGGATGCGCGCGAAGCCGTCGCGCGCGAGCTCGTCGAGCGCGTGGCGCGCCTCGTCGTGCCGGCCGAGCGCGCCGTGCACGGTCGCGAGCGCGGCATGCCAGAGCGGCATGCCGCTCACGGCGGCGACGCGCGCCAGCTCGGGCTCGGCCTCCGCGGCCGTGGCGCGGCCGAGGAGCAGCATGCAGCGCTGCGCGCGGTACACCGGCCGGACGTGCGGGTGCTCGGTCCCCTGCCCCGCGAGCCGCGCCTCCTCGACGAGGCGCTCCGCGTCGTCGAAGCTGCCGACGAGCAGCGCGTGCATCGCCTTGAAGCGCAGCACGAACCAGGCGAACCAGGCGACCGGCGTGCGCGCGACCTGGCGCTCGAGGTCCGCGAGCTCGCGCTCGACGTCGGCGATGCGGTCGAGCTCGAAGCAGTCCGCGACGCGCAGGAGCTGCACGCTCATCCGGTCCTCCGGATTCGTGAAGCGCGTCGCCAGCTCGTCGAGGTCCTCCAGGTCGCGCTCGAGCTGCCGGCGCCCGAGCGCACCGCGGAACGCCCAGCGCGTCGCCTGGGCGACCCAGAGGCGCGTCGCGGGATCGCCGCTCGCGCGCGCGAGACGGACCGCTTCCGCGCGCAGGCGCCCGCGGCGCTCGCCCGTGCCGGCGGTCGGCGAGAGATCGAAGTCGAGCTGCGCGAGCAGCCGGGCGCGCAGCGCCGGCGCCCGCCTGCCGAGCCGAAGGAGCGCCTCCTCGAGCATGCCGACGAGCGCCGGGTCGGCGGTGATGCGGCCGTAGCGCCGGCCGACGCCGAGCACGGCCTCGGCGAGCATCTCGGGCTGGTCGATCGCGCGTGCGAGCCCGGCGGCGCGACGGAACGCGTCCTCGGCGCGCTCGATCGCGGCGCCGCGCGCGAGGGCTTCGCCGACCTCGAGCAGCAGCGCACAGCGCTCGGCCGGCTCGGCGCCGGCGCGCGCCTCCATCGCGGCGAGCGCGGCCTCGTAGTGCCGCGCCGCTTCGTCGTACGCGAGCATGCCGCGCGCGCGCTCGCCCGCACGCTGCGCGTACACGGCCGCCTTGTCGAGGTCGTCGGGCGCGCCGGCGTGCACGAAGTGGTGCGCGAGCTCGCCCGGCGTGCCGCCCTCGCGCTCGAGCCAGGCGCCGAGACGCTTGTGCAGGCGGCGCCGTCGCGCGAGCGGCGTGCGCTCGTAGAGGACGTTCTGGAAGAGGCCGTGCTGGAACGCGTAGCGAGCGCTGACGCCGCCCGCGGCGCTCGACGTCGCGCCGGCGTCGCGGATCAGCTCGCCGCCGGCCACCAGACGGTCGCAGCGGGCCTCGACCTCGTCCTGCGTCGTCTCCGCGGCGGCGGCGAGCAGCGTCGAGGAGAACTCGATGCCGGCGACGCTCGCCGCGCAGAGCAGCGCCACGTCGTCCGGCGCGAGGCGCTCGATGCGCCGCTCGATCATCTCGCGCAGGCGGTCGGGAACGGCGCGCTCGATCTCGGCGGCCGGGGCGGCGAGCCGCCAGCCGCGCTCCTCGCGCACGAGCAGGCGGCGCTCGAGCAGGTGGTCGAGCACGCTCGCGACAAACAGCGGGCTGCCGCCGGTCCGCTGGGCCACGAGCCGCGCGAGCCCGCGCGGCGGCGCGCCGTCGAGCCGCAGCTCGAGGTAGCGCGCGACCTCGTGCTCGCCCAGCGACGACAGCGCCACCTCGGTGCACAGCCGGCGCGCGACCAGGCGGTGCTTGAGCTCGCGGATCGCATGGTCCTCGAGGATCGCGTCGACCGGACGGTAGCTGCCGATCACGAGCAGCCGGGCCGGCTCGCGGCGCTGCGCGAGGAAGGAGAGCACGTCGAGCGTCGACGGGTCGCTCCAGTGCAGGTCCTCGAGGATCAGCACGAGCGGCTCTTCCGCGGCGAGCGCCTCGACGAGCTGCGCGGCCTCGCGCAGCATCCGCTCGCGCGTCGCGCCCTCGATCTCGCGCTGCAGCGCGAGCCGCGCCCCCTCGTCGATCAGCCACGGCATCTGCACGAGCCAGCTCGGCGCGCAGCGCCGCAAGAGCTCGACGCGCGGCGCGCCCGAAGGCCCCCTGCACAGCCCGCCGATCGCCTCGAGCACGGGCAGGAACGCCTCCGCGACGCCGAACTGGTCGAGGCACTGCCCGCGAGCGAGCAGCAGGCGCTCGTGGCGGCCGTCGAGCCAGGCGTCGAGCAGCGTGGTCTTGCCGATCCCGGCCTCGCCGGTGACGAAGACGATCCGCCGCTCGCCGCTCGCCGCCGCGCGGAGGCTCGCATCGAGCGTGGCGAGCGCTTCGCGACGTCCGACGAACGGCGCGCGCGCCGCGGGCGCCGGCTCGTCGCGCAGCGCGGGCGCCGTCGCATGCGTGCCGGGGCCCGGCGCCGGCGCCCGCTCGTCCGCGACCGCGACCGGCGCGACGAAGCGGTAGCCGCGCCGCGAGACGGTCGCAATGAACGCCGGCTCGGGCCCGTCGTCGGCGAGCGCACGGCGCACCTTGCCCACCGCGACCTTGAGCACCGCGTCGCCGACGTAGGCGTCGGGCCACACCTGGTCGAGCAGCTCGTCCTTGGTGACCAGGCGGTCCGGGTTGGTCGCGAGGTGGCGCAGCACCGCGAACGGCTTCGGCGCGAGCGGCACCGGCTCGTCGCCCCGCAGCAGCCACTCGCTCGCGAGATCGAGCAGGAACGGGCCGAAGCGCAGCGTACGCGGCGCCTCCCTGGGAAGCGGTGCAGCCAAGCGGTCTCGGGATCCTAGCTCAACTGCGAGCGATGTTTGACGAGCGGCGCACGCGGCGCAAGCGCATCCTTCGCCGCTCCCCCCGCGCGCCGCCCTCGGCAGGACGCCGCTCAGCCGGTCGGCACGCCGCGACACGAGCGCCCGAGCGGGAAGGCCTCGTCGAGGCGCGCGAGCTCGGCATCGTCCAGCGCAAGCTCGTCGGCGCCCGCGTTGTCCTCGACGTGGCGGATGCTCGACGCCTTCGGGATGGTCAGCACCGACGGCCGGCGCCCGAGGAAGCGCAGCGCCACCTGATGGGGCGTCGCGCCGTGCGCGGCCGCGATCTCGGCGAGCACCCGTCCGCCGCCGCGCCGCGGCGAGGGAAAGCGCCCCGCGCCGAACGGGCTGTAGGCGACCACCGTGACGCCGTGCCGCTCGCACCACGGCAGCACCTCGTGCTCGATCGCGCGCTGCTCGAGGTGGTAGAGCACCTGGTTGCACGCGATCCGCTTCTCGCCCGCGATCGCGAGCGCCTCCTCGAGGTCGTCGACCGCGAAGTTGCTCACGCCCCAGGCGCGGATCTTGCCGTCCTCGACGAGCCGCTCGAAGGCGCGGATCGTCTCCTCCAGCGGGTGACGTCCCGGCCAGTGCAGCAGGTAGGCGTCGAGGTGGTCGGTGCGCAGGCGGGCGAGGCTCTGCTCGCATGCGCGCAGCGTGCCCGCATAGGACGCGTTCTGCGGCAGCACCTTCGAGACCAGGAAGAGCTCCTTGCGGCGCCCGCGCATCGCCTCGGCGACGAGCTCCTCGACCTCGCCGTCGCCGTACATCTCGGCGGTGTCGACGTGCGTCAAGCCAAGGTCGAAGCCGCGGCGCAGCGCCGCCAGGGCCGCGCGCCGGTCGTCGAGCTCCATCTGCCAGGTGCCTTGCCCGATCCACGCGACACGGGCCCCGTCCGCGCCGAAGGCACGCTCCTCCATGCTCAGCGGCT
>JBFMAS010000360.1:0-4439 GCA_040755575.1 Thermodesulfobacteriota bacterium | reverse complement strand
GCGAGCGGCGAGGCGCGCGTCGTGCTGCCCTACTCGTCCGAGCGTCCGGACCTCGGCCAGACCTCCGCCTGGCAGCTCGAGGTCGAGGGTGCCGGCACGGCACGCGAGGTCCGCGTCGCCGAGCGCGACGTGCTCGACGGCGGCGAGATCCGCGTGTCGGCCGACTGAGGCCGTGCCCGAGGGCGGCGAAGGACGGCGGCGAAGGACGACGGCCGACCGCTACTCCGGGTCGCAGGGACCGCTGCAGAACTGCTCGATGAACCCTCCGTCGCGCAGGAAGTTCGCGATCTGCATGCCGGTGGTCGGGTTGCCGGTGCGGCCGTGCGCGCCGTTGTTGAACGGCGGCGCCGTGTTCGTCAGCGGCGGGATGCCCGACGCGCACGTCGTGCGCGAAGCCGGATCGCTGGGGCCGGGGCAGTCGGCGTCGATCGTGCACATCGCGCCCGCGTCGGTGCTGCCGGGCGTGTGGCAGCGGCCGAAGCCGCGCTGCGGGTCGACCTCGACGAACGCCGAGCCGTCGAACGGCGCCGCCATCTCGGCGATGCCGACGAAGCTGCGGTGCACCGGCGTCAGCTGCGGGACGCCGAGCGAGCGCACCATGATCTCGGTGCCGAGGTTCGACACCTCGCTGTCGTACGTCGCCATGTGGATCAGGATCTTGTGCGGCCGCGGCGGGCTCGACAGGTCGCCCGGCAGGATGTGCGGCAGGTAGCCCTGCGGCTCCGCGCGGTCCCAGAGCTGCTGGATCAGCGGGAAGATCAGGATCTGGTCGAGCTTGTCGGGATAGCTCACGTTGAGCAGCGCGAAGAACGGATTGAAGTCGATGCTGCGGTGGAGCAGCGTCGAGTAGTTCGCGGCCGGCACGGCGAGGAAGCCGCGGTCGAAGTCCTCGGCGATCGCCATGATGGCGCCGCCGAAGATGCCGCCCTGGCTGCCGCCCGAGTAGAACACCTGCGTCGTGTCGATGACCGGCGCGCCGCCGACGCCGACCTGGAACGCGGCGTGCGAGTTGAAGCCGTTCACCGGGTCGGCGAGCAGGCGTCCCAGCAGCAGGTGGTGGAGGAAGCCCTGGTGCAGGCGCTCGGGGATGCGGTGGAAGAGGGAGAAGTCGCCGATCAGCGGTACGACGGACGGCACCACGTCCGGGTCCGACATGCCCTGCATGTCGACCGCGGCGATCACGTAGTTGAAGCCGTTGGCGAGCTCCGACAGCGCGCCGAGCTGGAAGCGCGAGCCGAGGAGCCCGTGGCCCCACAGGCTCGCCTTCGCCGGCGTCGCCGCCGGGTTCTCGGACGCGACGGCGATGCGCGGGATGTGCGCCACCCACGGCACCGTCGCGAAGCCGTTCTGGGCCGGCACGCCGCCGACCAGGTTGAGCCGCGACGCGGGCGCGTCCGCGGTCATGAACAGCGGTGCCTGGAACGTGCCCTCGACGCGCGCGTAGATCTGCGCGTTGAAGCCCGAGCCCGGCGGGGTCCCCGTGTTGACGCTGGTGACGGTGAACGACGGCGTGCCGAGCGCGAACGCCTGGTCGCGTATCGACACCATCCAGCCGGTCAGCGCCTCCGTGCTCGCGGTGGTGAAGTCCCACGCGAGCAAGAGGTCCTCGCGCGCGACGCCGCTCGCCTCGAGGCGCGCGAAGACGTCCTCCATCGCCGGGCGCCGCGCGGCGATCGCCGCCGCGCACGAGCCGCCGCAGGCGAGCGCCACGTCCTCGTCCGGGATCCCGTCGCGCAAGACGCGGAACGCGAGGCGCGCCTCGATCGGCGTGCCCTGCGTGTCGACCAGATCGCGGATTGCCACCAGGTAGCGCGTCGCGTCGTCGAGGCGCTTGCCGGGGCGGATGATGAGCGTCTTCTTCTCGACGTCGTTCGTCTGGGCGTCGAGCTCGGCGAAGTGGATCACGCGCTCGCCGTCGTCGGCGCGCACGATCACGGTCGGGTGGTCGGCGTCGAGCGAGCGCGCGAAGTCCGTGTGGAACGCGACGCTCGACGCCGCGAGGTCGATCGGATGGCCGGTGTCCGGGAACAGCGCGAGGATCATCGGGCCCGGGCTGAAGCCGTCGAGCGTGTTCCAGTCCGTCGGGTCGATCGGCTTGCCGCTCGCGTTCGCCGGCAGCGAGCCGACGTCGTAGTGGACGCGCAGGCCGGTCGGCGTGCTCGGATCCTCGTCGAGGAAGACCGACGAGGGGTAGGGCAGGATGCAGCGGTCGTCGATCAGGAAGTCGCAGCGCGGGCCGTCGGCGTCGATCGACAGGCCGCAGAGCGGCGAGCGCGGCCCGGGCTGCTTCGCCCCCTCGCCGACCAGCGCGCCGAAGCCCTGGTCGGCGAACGGCTCGTGGACCGCGCTCTTCTTGCAGCGCAGCGTCCCGCCCGGGCGGCGCGGACTGCACGCGCTGCGGCACGAGCTCGCGCACGTCTTGCCGCTGCGCACGAGCACCCGCACGCCTTCGGGGGCCGCGCTGCCGAGGTCGAAGAAGCCGAACAGGCGCAGGTCGATCTCGACCGTGTCGTTCTGGTTGCGCGCGTTGCGCAGCTTGATGCGGCCGTTGACCGGGCCGCGCCGGTCGTACGAGGTGGTGGTCGCGGTCGAGCGGAAGTTCGCCTGCGGCACCGTCGCGCCGAACAGCACCGCGCTCGGGTCCGCCTCGTCGACGATCTGGAACGTGAGGCCCTCGGGACCGATCAGCGTCTCGTGCGAGGCGCCCGGGAAGGTCACCGTGCCGCGGTAGACGACGTCGCGCTGCTTGACGGCGACGCGCTTCGCGGTCCCGCCCCAGCAGTCGGCGGCGGCCGCGCGGTCCGCGCCGGCGAGCGTCGCGCAGACGATCCACGCCGACGCCAGGACGAGCCCGGACCAGGTCGTCTTCGCAAAAGGTGCGTGCATGTTCCCTCCGTGGCCGGTCGAGGCGGACGAGCGCCGAATCTCCTCCTTCGACGCCCCGCGGGCAAGGGGGAAAGCGACCGCTGGCATCGCCGCGCTGCGCGCGCGATGACGACGCATGCGCTTCTCCGACCGACGAGCCCTCGTCACCGGTGCCGCGTCCGGGATCGGGCGCGCGACCGCGCTGCGCCTCGCCTCCGAGGGCGCGGCGGTCGCGTGCCTCGACCGCGACACGGACGGCCTCGCGACGCTCGCGGCCGAGGCCGCCGGCCGCGGCGCCGCCGGCGCACTGCACCCGTTCGCATGCGACCTGCTCGTGCGCGACGGCGTGCAGCCGACCGTAGGCCGCGCCGTCGAGCGGCTCGGCGGCCTCGACGTGCTGTGCAACGTCGCCGGCATCGGCGGCTTCCGCCTCGACCACGAGCAGACGCTCGAGGACTGGGACGCGATCCTCGCGGTCAACCTGACCGGCACGTGGCTCGTCTGCCAGGCGGCGCTGCCGGCGCTGCTCGCGAGCCGCGGCGCGATCGTCAACACCGCGTCCACCGCGGGCACGGCGGCGACGCCCTACTCGACGGCGTACGCGGCGTCGAAGGGCGGCGTCGTCGCGCTGACGCGCTCGCTCGCGGTGAGCCACGCCAAGGCCGGCCTGCGCGTCAACTGCCTCGCGCCCGGCCCGATCGCGACGCCGATCGCGGCGCAGTACGTGCCGCCCGAGGGCGCCGACCTCGGGCTGATCGGCGCGTTGATCCTGCCCTTCGGCGACACGGGACGCGCCGAGGAGGTGGCCGCGGTGATCGCGTTCCTCGCCTCCGACGACGCGAGCCACGTCAACGGGGAGGTCGTGCGCGTCGACGGCGGCAAGCGCGCGTGACGCGCCGGCGCGTCAAGCAGCGCGCAGCTCGGGCGTCTGGATGAGCTCGACGCAGGTCCCGTCGGGATCGAAGAACAGCAGCGCCCAGAGCCCGTCGATCGGGATCTCGGGCCCCATGTCGAGCCACACGGGCGGGCCGGCGCAGCGCACGCGGCGGCGCTCGAGCTCCGCGTGCCAGGCGTGCACGTCGTCGACCAGCAACGCGATGCGGAACGCGCCGAGCTGGTTCGCGACGGGCGGCGTCCGCGCGAGCGCGGCCGGGCGCCGCCAGCGCTCGAGGCGGAGCGCGTAGTGCTCGCGACGTCCGGGCAGCTCGAGCACCGCCGCGTCCCACGCGGCGTCGCCCGGTAGACCGAACGCCGCGCCCGGCGCCGCCGTGCCGTCCTCGCGCGCGCGCACCTCGAGGCCGAGCACGTCGGCGTACCAGCCGACCGCGCGCTCGAGGTCCGAGCACACGACGACCGCGCAGCGCGCCTCGACGGCGTGCGCGCAGCCGGGCTCCTCGACCAGCTCGACGGCGCTGCCGTCGGGGTCGAGCGCACAGGCGAAGCGTCGGCTCGTGCCCGCCCGCACGACCTCGGCCGCGGGGAAGACGGCAGCGCCCGCGAGACGAAGCCGGGCGAGCGCCGCCTCGAGCGACGGCACCGCGTAGCCGAGGCGGTGGATGCCGAGCGCGGGCGCG
>JBFMAS010000359.1:0-2814 GCA_040755575.1 Thermodesulfobacteriota bacterium | reverse complement strand
GCAGCCGCCCCAGGCAACCCGCACCTAGGGGTCGTCGGCCAGGCCGGCGACGAACGCCTCGAGCAGCGTCGTCTTGCCGACGCCGGCCTCGCCCGCGACGAGCACGACCTGGCGCCGTCCGGCGCGTGCTTGCTCGAGATGACGCTCGAGCTGCTCGAGCACGGCGTCCCGGCCGAGCAGCGTCGATCTGCGCGGCGCCGCCGGCGTCTGCGCAGGTGGCGGCGCGACGAAGCGGTAGCCGACGCGCGGCACCGTCTCGACGAAGCGCGGCGCCGCCGAGTCGTCGCCGAGCGCGCGCCGGATCTCGAGGATCGCCGTCTTCAGCACGGCCGGGCCGACGTGCGTGTCGGGCCACACGGCGCGCAGCAGGTCGTCGCGCCGCACGACCTCGCCGCTCCTCTCGACGAGGCGGCGCAGGACGCCGAACGCCTTCGGTCCGAGGCGCAGCACCTCGTCGCCGCGCAGCAGCTTCTCGGTCTCGAGGTCCAGGCGGAACGCACCGAACGTCAGCGACGGTGGGGCGGCCATGGCGCGACACGTCCTTACCAGTTTCTGACCGAAGTTTGACCGCTCCGCGACCGTCGCCGCGCAATCCCCCGCTCGCGGCCCCGCGTCTTGCCAGGTCGGGCCGGCAATGGCGCCGCGCCTCGGAGCTCGCCGCACGGGCGGCGAGCGAGCCCCGTCCGGGGCGAGGAGGAACGATGCGATCACGGGTATTGATGGCGGCAGCGGTGCTGGCGCTGGCCGCGAACGCCTGGGCCGGAAGCGAGTTCGACGACTTCGCGCGCAGGGTCGGCAAGCTGGCTCCGCTGGCCTCGACGCGGGTCACGAAGACCCTCTGCGCCTGCCTCGCGCCGCGCGGCATCGCGGGACGAGTGGTGCAGACGCGCACGCCGCACGGGATCCCGACGACCATCCAGCTGGCCTGCGAGCTGCCGTCCTTCGGTCCCGACGGCTCGGTGGGCGCGTACACGTACTGCTACGAGTTCGTGACGCTCGCGAAGTGAAGGAGGACGCCATGATCTCACGAAGCGAGCGAATCGATACGGGCCGCACGCGCGCCCTGCGCGCGCTCGCGCTGCTCGGCGCGCTGCTCGCGCCGCTCAATGCGGACGCGCTGGTGCTGAGGGCGGACTTCGACGGCAACGGCCGGGAGGACCTGGTCGTCGGCAGCCCGTTCGAGGACGTGAACGGCTCTCGCGATGCGGGCGCCGTCTCCGTCTTCTACGGCAAGGCCGGCGGCTTGCCCGCCGAGCCGAGCCTGCAATGGCATCAGGACACGCCCGGCGTCGGCGGCGCGCCGGGAATCGCCGGCGTCGCCGAGACGGACGACACCTTCGCCACCACCGTCGCGGTCGGCGACTTCAACCGCGACGGCTTCGACGACCTCGCGGTCGGCGTGCCGCAGGAGGCGCTGCCGGCCGGCGACGAGGTGGGCGCGGTCAACGTCGTCTACGGCTCGGCGTTCGGGCTGCAGCTGCGCGGCAACCACCTGCTGACGCTCGGACGCCACGACGTCAGCGGCGCGCGGTTCGGCGACGCGCTGGCCGTCGGCGACTTCGACGGCGACGGCTACGAGGACCTCGCCGTCGGCGCGTCGCACTACACGCCGTCCGCCGAGGCGCCCTACGCCGGAGCCGTCAAGATCTTTCGCGGGGGACCGACCGGCCTTGCGCGCGACGGGCTCCTCACGCTCGGCAACCTGCACCGGCCGGGGGACAGCCACAATTTCGGCACGGCGCTCGCGAGCGCCGACTTCGACCGTGACGGCTTCGACGACCTCGCAATCGGCATCCCGCACAGGCCGTTCACCAGGAACGTCCTCCACGCAGGCGCGATCGAGGTGCTGTACGGCGGCACCGCCGCGCTCGGCGGGACGGCGCCGGCGCGATCGCACTACCTGCTCGATCACGGCTCGGGAACGAGCCCCGAGTTCGGCGACGAGTTCGGCGCCGCGCTCGCGGTCGGCAACTTCAACTGCGACTCGTACCCGGATCTCGCGGTCGGGCATCCCGGCGAGGACGGCAACGAGCCGAACAAGGGCCTCGGCGCGGTGACGATCATCTACGGCACTCGCTTCGGGGCGAGCGGCGGCATCCGCGACTACTGGCCCGCGATCCGCGCCGGCATGCCCGGCACGCCGGAGCGCGGCGACGAGATCGGCCACGTGCTGGCAGCCGCCGACTTCAACTTCGACGGCTGCGGCGACCTCGCGATCGGCGTCCCGTTCGAGGACCAAGAGCGCGTGCTCGGCGACCGCCCCGACGTCGGCCACGTCATCGTCCTCGACGGCAGCGGCACCGGCCTGCGCGCGGGCCGGCGTCCCGAGTGGCATCAGGACTCGAGCGGCGTCGGGGGCAGCCGCGGGAGCCGCGACTACTTCGGGATGGCGCTGAGCGCCGGCGACTTCAACCACGACGGCGTCGCCGACCTGGCGATCGGGGTCCCCGGCGAGAAGGTGCGTCTCGGCAGCACGATCGTGCAGCGCTCCGCCGGCATCGTCCAGATCCTGCACGGGACGGCGCAGGGCCTCGCCGCGGGCAAGGCGCTCGGGCGCCAGACGTTCGGCGAGGCGACGAAGGCCGGCCGGGCGAGCGCCGTCGAGCGTGACGACTTCTTCGGCTGGGCGCTGCCCTGAGGACGTGCGCGCGATGGGCACCGTGGAGCAAGCACAGGATCGGACTCCCTCGGTCGCCGAGCTCGATCTCGCGCAGGAGCTGGTGCGCCTGCGCGAGATCGAGAGCGCCGCGCGCGAGTTCTGCGAGCGCTGCGAGCGCGGCGAGATCCGCAGCAGCCGGACCTACCGGCGCTTCC
>JBFMAS010000358.1:0-9144 GCA_040755575.1 Thermodesulfobacteriota bacterium | reverse complement strand
CGCGCGCCGCGCGCCCCGCCCCGGTCGATCTGCCCTCCCCTCGTTTCACCGTGCGCTGTGTCTCGTCCGGAACAGCCAGAGCCCCAGCAGGAGCGTCACGAGCCCGTAGACCACCAGCACCGACACCGGCTCGACGATCGCCGCCAGGCCACGGCCGCGAAGCACGAGATCGTTCATGCCATGCATCGCCCACGTGGTGAAGACGATCGGCGAGATGTCGCGCATCCATTCCGGTGTGATCGACTGCGGCCACCACAGGCCGCCCAGGGCCGAGAACGCCATCACCACCGCCAGGCTCATCGGCTGCGTCTGCTCGCGGGTCCGGGCGATGCCGGCGATCATGAGCCCGATCGACACGCAGACGAACACCACCGCGCAGGTGAGCAGGAAGAACGCGATCACCGACGAGCCGAGCGAGACGTTGAAGACGAAGTGCCCCCAGAGGAACAGGACCAGCATCTGCACGACGCCCATCACGAAGCGCGCCCCGAGCTTGCCGATGAGCATCCACGTGAAGCCCGCCGGGGCGACGAGCAGCCGCGGCAGCGTCCCCCAGTCGCGCTCGTCGTGCAGCCCCATGGCGGTCGAGAACACGACCGCGAGCAGCACGAACATGATCGAGAAGCCGGGGACGTTCTGCTCGAAGGAGGTGACCGAGATCCGGTTGCCCGTGAGGTTCTGCTCCTTCATGACGATGCGCTCTTCCTCGAGCGGATCGGCGAGCGCGGCCGCGTCCTTGTCCATCAGCAGCAGCAGCACCTTGACCGTGTTCAGGTCGACCGCCTGCGCGGGGTCGGTGAGCATCGTGATCTCGCTGGGCCGGCCCTGCAGGTACGCCTTGCTCATCCCCTCCGGGAAGACGAGCGCCGCCGGCGCGCGGTTCTGGTCACGGACGACGTACTCCGCCTCCGCGCGCGGCATCTCGACCGGGTCGGCATGCTTCGACAGCAGCTTGATGAACGCGTTCGCGACGGGGCCCTGGTCCTCGTTCACGATCGGGATCATCAGCTTCTGCCCCTCGTCGCTGTCGAACAGCGCGCTCGCGATGATCGAGATCACCACGATCGGCACGAGGATGAAGAAGAGCAGCGCCCATCGGTCGCGGAAGATGAGCCGGAGGTCCTTGAGGAAGACGGCAACCATGCGCCGTCAATCGGTCCCGCCGCTCGAATCGCCGCTCCGGAGCTTGTTGCGCAGCTGCGTCAGCAGCTCGTCGAACGACTTCTTGGCGAGCGCCCGATCGAACTGCGACTTGAAGTTCTCCGCGAGGCTGACGCCCTCGATCCGGATGTCGGTCGCGATCCAGCGCGCGGACTTCTTCTCGAGGTCGTAGTCCGCGGCGAACTTGTCGCGCGGGGTCACGATGAAGGTGCTGACGGTCGCCCGGTCGCCCTTGACCTTCTCCTCGCCGTACTCGAAGTCGGGCGCCTCGAAGAGCAGCAGGCGCTGGACGTAGGTGCGGATGAAGAGCTCGCGGAACAGGTCGAGGAACTCGCGCGTCTGCGCCTCGCTCTTGCCGTCGAGGTGCTTGCCCATCGACTTTCGCCCGAGCGCGTCGGTGTCGAGGAAGTCGCGCAGCAGCTCCTTCAGCTTCGCGAGCTTGCTGTTGTGGTCGCCGGGGCCGGTGACGATCTCGTTCGACGCGGTGAGCGTCGACTTGACGGTCGCCATCGGCGTGCCGCCGCCCTGCGCGTGGGCGCCCCCATGCTGCAGGAGCACGGCCGCGGCCACCGCCAGCGCGAGCCCGAAGCGCCTCGCACGCCCGTCGTTCGCCAGGTGCTTCACTAGTCCCTCAGATCCTTGCCGGTGAGCTCGATGAAGACCGTGTCGAGCGACACCGGCGACACGCGGACCTGCACCACGAGCCCCTGCAGGTCCGGGTAGTTGCACAGCAGCCGCGGCATCACCTCCTCGGCGCGCGAGGTGTAGATGCGCAGCAAGGGGCCGCTCTGCTCGCAGCGCTGGACGCCCTCGACCGACGAGACGTCGATGCGCGGCGCCGGCTGGCGCAAGCGCAGCTCGATCACCTCGCTCGTCTTCGACAGCCCGAGCAGCTCGGGCACCGTGCCCAGCGCGACGACGCAGCCCTCGTCCATGATCGCGATGCGGTCGCACAGGTCCTCGGCCTCGGCCAGGTAGTGGGTCGTGTAGAGAATCGTCACGCCCTGCGCACGGAGCCGGCGCACGGCGTCGAAGATGTGGACGCGCGACTGCGGGTCGACGCCGACGGTCGGCTCGTCGAGCAGCACGAGACGCGGGCCGCTGACCAGCGCACAGCCGAGGTTCAGGCGCCGCCGCATGCCGCCCGAGTAGCTCGAGACGTAGTCGTCCTTGCGGCTCGTGAGCTCGACGGCGTCGAGCGCGTCCGCGATGCGCTTCGGGCGATCGGCCGCGGGCACGCCGTAGAGACGCGCGAAGAAGTCGAGGTTCTCCGTCGCGGTCAACGCCGGATAGAGCGCTTCCTCCTGCGGCGCGACGTTGAGCATGCGGCGCGCGGCGTGCACCTCGCGCACGACGTGCTTGCCGAACACCCAGGCGTCCCCGTCGCTCGGCCGGATGCGCGTCGAGATCATCGACAGCGTCGTCGTCTTGCCGGCGCCGTTCGGCCCGAGCAGGCCGAAGATCTCCCCCTCGTTGACCTCCAGCGAGACCCCGCGCACCGCCTCGCGGCCGTCGTACGAGCGGCGAAGGTTCTTCGTCACCACGGCCGCAGCCATCCAATCGAGGCGTATCCGTCCCCTTGGATGGGGTCAATTCCTCTTCGCCCCGTGCGGTGCTCGCAGGTCACGCTGCGCGTGACCGGCGCCGCTCGCGACCCCGCCCGCCGCGATGTCGCTAAACGAGGAAGGGGTCGCGCAGCAGGATGGTTTCCTCGCGCTCCGCGCCGACCGAGATCAGCGTGACCGGCGTCGCCGTGAGCTCCTCGATGCGGGCGATGTAGCGGCGCGCCGCGCCCGGCAGGTCCTCGAAGCGGCGCACCTGGCCCAGGCCCTCGGCCCAGCCGTCGAGCTCCTCGTAGATCGGGCGCGCGGCGGCGAACGCGCGCGCGCCGGCGGGCACCGTATCCGTGCGCACGCCCTCGCAGTCGTACGCGACGGCAATCTTGAGCTTCGGCAGCCCCGACAGCACGTCGAGCTTCGTGATCGCGAGCCCCGACATGCCGGACAGGCGCGCGGCCTGGCGCACGACCACCGCATCGAACCAGCCGCAGCGCCGCGGCCGGCCCGTCGTCGCACCGAACTCGTCGCCGACCTCGCGCAGCTTCCGGCCGACCTCGTCGTCGAGCTCGGTCGGGAACGGCCCGCCGCCGACGCGCGTCGTGTACGCCTTCGAGATGCCGAGGACGCGGGCCACCGCGCGCGGCGGGATGCCGGCCCCGGTGCCGACCGCGCCGGAGACGATGTTCGACGAGGTCACGAAGGGGTACGTGCCGTGGTCGATGTCGAGCATCGTGCCGTGCGCGCCCTCGAACAGCACGCGGCGCCCCGCCGCGTGCTGCTCCGACAGGTAGAGCGCCGTGTCCGCGGCGTACGGGCGCAGGCGGTCGGCGAAGGCCATGTACTGCCGGCAGACCTCCTCGACGTCGACCGGCGGCCAGCCGTACACCTGCGACAGCTCGACGTTGCGCTCGGCGAGCAGCCGCGTCGCGCGCTCACGGAAGTACTCGGGGTCGAACAGGTCGACCACGCGCAGGCCGCGCCGCGCCATCTTGTCCTCGTAGCAGGGGCCGATGCCGCGTCCGGTCGTGCCGATCTTGCTCGCGCCGAGGCGCTCCTCACGCGCGATGTCGAGCTGCTTGTGCACCGGCAGGATGAGGTGCGCACGCTCGTCGATCTTGAGCTGTGCGGGGTCGGACAGATAGCCGCGCTTCTGCAGCTCGTCGATCTCGCCGCACAGCACGGCCGGGTCGATCACCACGCCGTTGCCGATCACGCACGTCGCCTGGCGGTGCAGCACGCCGGCGGGGATCAGGTGCACCACGGTGCGCTCGCGCTCGTTGCCGACGACCAGCGTGTGGCCCGCGTTGTTGCCGCCCTGGAAGCGCGCGACGACGTCCGCGTGGGCGGCGAACAGGTCGACGACCTTGCCCTTCCCTTCGTCGCCCCACTGGGCGCCGACGATGACGAGTGCTGACACGCGTACCTCCGCGGCCGCCTACTCGAGGTGGATCAGCGCCGCGGAGATGATCTCCGGCACCTTCCGCAGCTCGTCGAGGACCGGCTCGGGCACCGGGTCGTCGACGTGGAACAGCGACACCGCCTGACCACCGATCTTCTCGCGACCGAGCTCCAGCCCGGCGATGTTGACCTTGTGCTGCCCGAGCAGCGTCCCGACGCGGCCGACGACGCCCGGGACGTCGCGGTTGTGCAGCATCAGGATGTAGCCCTCCGGCACCGCCTCGAGGAAGAAGTCGTTCAGCTTGACCAGGCGCATCGTGCTGCGCCCGAACACCGCACCGGCGACCTCGTGCGCCGTCCCGGACGCGAAGCGCACCCTGAGGCCGACGCGGTTGCGGAAGTCGCTCTGCTGCGTCGACACGGTCTCCCGCACGTCGATGCCGCGCTCGCGCGCGATCACCGGCGCGCTGACGTAGTTCAGCTCGCTGCCGAGGATCGGTACCAGCAGCCCGCGCAGGATCGCCGCGGTGACGGTCTTGGTGCCGAGATCGGCGACGTCGCCGCGGTACTCGATCGCCACCTCGACGGGTGCGCCGGCGCCTCCGCGCCCGTCGATCCCCGCGAGCTGGGCGATGAGCGAGCCGAGCTTCTCGCCGAGGCGCAGGAAGGGCCCGAGGAGCTCGCGCTGCTCGGGTGTGATCGCCGGCATGTTGACCGCGGCGGTGATCGCGCCGCGCAGCAGGAACGCGCTCACCTGCTCGGCGATCGCGACCGCGACGTTGGTCTGCGCCTCGCCGGTCGAGGCACCGAGGTGCGGTGTCGCGACCACCTGCGGCAGCGCGATCAGAGGGTGGTCCGCCGGCGGCGGCTCCTCGGCGAAGACGTCGAACGCCGCGCCCGCCACGTGGCCCGCCTCGATCGCGTCGGCGACCGCCCGCTCGTCGACGATGCCGCCGCGCGCGCAGTTGATGATCCGCACGCCGGGCTTCATGCGTGCGATCGCCGCGGCGTCGATCAGCCCGCGCGTGTCGTTGGTCAGCGGCACGTGCACCGTGACGAAGTCCGAGCGCGCGTACAGCTCCTCGAGCGAGACCAGATCGACGGCGAGGGGCTTGGTCTCCGGCGTGACGAAGGGGTCGTACGCGATCACCTTCATCGACAGCCCGCATGCGCGGTCGGCGACGATCCGGCCGATGTTGCCGAGGCCGATCACGCCGAGCGTCTTCCCGGTGACCTCGATGCCGGTGAACTTCGAGCGCTCCCACTTGCCCGCGCGCAGCGACGCGTTCGCCTGCGGGATGTGGCGCGCGCACGCGAGCAGCAGCGAGATCGCGTGCTCGGCGGTCGTCACGTTGTTGCCGCCTGGCGTGTTCATGACGACGATGCCGCGCCGGGTGGCGGCGGGCACGTCGATGTTGTCGACGCCGATGCCGGCGCGGCCGATCACCTTGAGACGCTGCGCCGCTGCGATCGCCTCCGCCGTGACCTTCGCGCCGCTGCGCACGATCAGCGCATCGTAGTCGCCGATCTCCTTCGCGAGCTCCGGACCCTTGAGCGGCGGCCGCTCGACCACCTCGAGCTCCGGCTCACGGCGCAGGATCGCGAGACCCTCCGGGGCGAGCGTCTCCGACACCAGCACGCGGTAAGTCATGCGGCGGGCTCAGGACTTCGCGCCCGCGGCCGGCAGCCCGGTCGCGAGCACGGCTTGCGCGGCGCCGACGCCGCGCCCGTACTCGAGCTCGCAACCGAAGCGGGCGAGCGCGAGCTCGAGCGCCGCGATGCAGGTCACGATGTCGAAGTTGTCGATGAAGCCGAGGTGCGCAAGGCGCAGGATCTTGCCCTTGAGCTGGTCCTGTCCGCCCGCGACCTCGACGCCGAGCGAGTAGCGCAGGTACTTCTGCACGGCGCCGCTGTCGAGGCTCGGCGGCGTGTAGATGCCCGTCACCGCCGGGCTCGGCGCCTCGGGCGCGACGAGCCGGAGCCCGAGCGCCTGCGCGCCGGCACGCGTCGCTTCGGCGAGGCGCGCGAAGCGGGTGAACACGTTCTGCAGGCCCTCGCCGAGGATCATGTCGAGCGCCTGGCTGAGGCCGTAGATCAGGTTGATCGCCGGCGTGTAGGCGGTCGTGTTCTTGTGCAGGTTGTCGCGCTCGCGCCGGAGGTCGAAGTAGAAGCGCGGCAGCTTCGCCTTCTCGGTCGCCTTCCAGGCGCGCTCCGACAGCGCGATGAAGGCGAGGCCCGGCGGCAGCATGAACGCCTTCTGCGAGCCGGACACGAGCACGTCGATGCCCCAGCGGTCCATCGGCATGTCGGTCACGCCGACCGCGGTGATGCCGTCGACCATGAGCAGCGTGTCGCGCTCGCGCGTGATGCGCGCGATCGGCTCGATCGGGTGCAGCACCGTGGTCGAGGTCTCGCTCGCCTGTACGAGCACCGCGCGGATCTCCGGCCGGCGGCGCAGCGCGGCCTCGATCTGCGCGGGGTCGACCGGCCGCCCCCACTCGACCTTCAGCTCCTCGGCGTCGAGGCCGTAGGTCTTGCAGATCTTCAGCCAGCGCTCGCCGAACTTGCCGCCGTTCACGCACAGCACCGCGTCGCCCGGCGACAGCGTGTTCACCACGCCGGCTTCCATCGCGCCGGTCCCGGAAGCGGCGAGCGTGATGACGTCCTGCGACGTCTGCCAGACCTGCTTCAGCTGCTCACGCACCGAAGCGACGATCGCCTCGAACTCCGGCGTGCGGTGGTGGATCGTCGGCGCCGCCATGCGCAGCAGCACCTCGGCAGGCACGGGAGTCGGGCCGGGGGCGAGAAGGTACTTCTTGTGTGGAGCGGAGCTCATCGGGCAGAACGTACCACTGCGATCGTCGCGAGCAATTCGCGCTCACGCCGGCCGACGACGCGGCCGACGCTGGCTAGCGAAGGGCCACCGGCGCAGTCAAGGCAGCTCCACGCACGACGAAACTTCGCGCGCGCGAGCTTCGTGCGCCACCTCGCGCGCCGATCGGTTGACAACATTTCCCGTCGCCGATACCCCGAGGAATCGTGCGCGGATCGTGGAGGCGTGCGGGGGTAGCACGATACCGTGTCGCCGTCGCAGCGATCGCGTTGCTGGCGATCGGCCCGCCGCTGTGCAGCGACGCGCTCGCGCAGGCGGGCGACGCGCCCGGCGCAGGCAGCGCGGCACCGGCGGCGGGTGCGGGAGCGACGGCAGGCGAGACCGACGTTGCAACCGGCGACGTCTCGAGCAGCACCGACGCAGGACCGAGCGCCGAGCTGCGCGACGAAGGCGATCGCATCCCCTCGATCTGGGAGACGCTGCGCGCGCAGTACGCGCCGCCGCTCGGCCCGCTGCCGACCACGCCCGACGTCGCCTCCGTGTTCCGGGCGACGCCCGCACGGCTCACGCTGCGCGAGGCGGTGCTGGCGGCGATCCAGAACAACCCCGGTCTCATCAGCCAGTCGCTCACGCCGAGCGTCGAGAACGCCGGCATCCTCGCGGCGCAGGCGCAGTTCGACCCGATCGTCGGCGCCGACCTGAACCTCGATCGCCTCAAGGTGCCGGCGGGCTCGGTGCTGCAGGGCGCGACGCTGCTCGCGACCACCAATCGCAACTGGAACTTCTTCGCGCAGAAGCAGCTTCTCTCCGGCGGTCTCCTGCGCCTCGAGTGGAACAACAACCGCCTGGTGAGCGACTCGCAGTTCCAGGGGCTGGTGCCGCAGTACGCGCCGGACGTGCTGCTCAGCCTGAACCAGCCCCTGTTGCGCGGCTTCGGGCTCTACTTCTCGCGCCTCAACATCCGCATCGCCGAGACTGCGACCGACGCGGCGATCGCGCAGTACCGCGCCAACGTCGCCAACTTCATCACCCAGGTGATCCAGGCGTACTGGGACGTCGTCCGTCTCACCGAGCAGCTCGGCGTGCTGCAGAGCTCGCTCGACCTTGCTCGCCAGACGGTGCGGGACAACCAGATCCGTGTCGACGTCGGCGTCCTGCCGCCGGTCGCGATCAAGGAGAGCGAGGCCGAGGCGGCGCGGCGCGAGGAAGAGGTGATCGTCGCGACCAACGCGCTCGGGCAGGCGCGCCGCCGGCTGCGCCAGGTCGTCTACGTGCCGACCGGCGAGCCGTACACCTTCCCGCGTCCGGTCGAGCCCGTCGACAGGCCGGTCGTCGACCGGGTCGCGGCCGACTACGAGCAGTCGCTCGCCATCGCGATGGAGAAGCGCAACGAGATCATCGCCGCACGCCTCGCGCTGCAGAGCAACGAGCTCAACGTCGCGCTGAACAAGAACCAGCTCTTGCCGCGCGTCGACCTCTACGGCGCGTACGGCATCAACTCGCTCAGCGGTACCGCGGTGCCTGTCGAGTCACCGGCCAACCCGGGTGTCTTTCTCGTCAGCCCGTTCGGCGGTACCTACGGCGACGCACTCGGCCGCATGTTCGAGGGCGATACGTACTACTACCAGGGCGGCGTGCGCATCGAGGTGCCGATCGGCAACGCCGCGGCGAAGGCCGCCTACACGCAGAGCCGGGTGCAGGAGCAGCAGGCGCTCTACAGCTACCGGCAGACGGTGTCCGACGTCGCGCTCGACGTCGGCCAGACGGTCGGCGACGTGATCTCGAACCTCCAGCGCATCGCGCAGACGCGCGTCGCGCGCGAGCTCAGCGAGGAGAACCTGCGCAACCAGACCAAGCGCTACGACGTCGGCATGGTGACGACCACCGACCTGCTGATCTTCCAGGACCAGGTGGCCCGCGCGCGTCTCGCCGAGATCCAGGCGGTGATCGACTACAACAACTCGCTCGCGGCCCTCGAGCGCGCGCAGGGCACCCTGCTCGAGCGCTACAACGTGACGGTCGCGGATCGGGGGGACACGATCACGCCGTGGTGGGCGCGGTTCTGAGGGGGTTCCGGCGCGCTTTGACGCCGTGCCCGCGGGAGGCGGCGGTCTGCCGTCTCCGCTCCGGTCGCCGGAGCGCGCGTTGGTAGAATGCACGGCCCACCGGCTCCCGGAGCAGTCGCTCCGACGG
>JBFMAS010000357.1:0-7817 GCA_040755575.1 Thermodesulfobacteriota bacterium | reverse complement strand
GGCCCTGGGCGCGGCGTGGCGCGGGCCCGGCGGCCCCCCCGCCCCCCCCCACCCCCCGCCCGGCGAAGAAGCGACCGCCCACGCCGTCGCCGACGCGCGCGCCCGCCCGCGACATCACGCGCGAGCCGCTCACGCGTCTGATCGACGGGAGCACGCCGCCGCGCGACGCGGCCGCCCTGAAGCTCGCCGAGCGCGCACGCGAGGAGCTCAACGAGGGCACGACCGAGAACGCCTTCGAGCTGCTCGACACGGCGATCAAGAACGCGCCGAACGTGCAGCCGCCGTACGTGCTGCGCGCGCGGGCGTACCTCGCCGAAGGCGCCACCACCCAGGCGCGTGCCGACCTCGACAAGGCGGCGGCGATCTCGGCGCCGGCGCCGTGGGTCGCCGAGGCCGCGGCCGTGCGCGGGATGATGTTCGAGCTCGAAGGGAACCGCACCGAGGCGCTCGCCGCCTACCGTCGCGCGCTGCGCATCTTCCCGGGGAACGTCAGGGCACGCGACGCCCTCAAGCGCCTCACCGCCACGGACGCGTCGAGGGAGCCCGCGGGCGCAGGACCGCCGCCGTGATCGTCCTCGGCATCGAGTCCTCGTGCGACGACACCGCCGCGGCCGTCCTGCGCGACGGCCGCGAGCTGTCGAGCGTCGTCGCCTCCCAGGAGGCGGTGCACGGCCCGTACGGCGGAGTGGTCCCGGAGCTCGCGGCGCGCAATCACATCCGGCACATCGTCCCCGTGATCGAGAGCGCGCTCGCGCGCGCCGCGATCTCGCTCGACGAGGTCGACGGGATCGCCGCGACCCGCGGACCGGGCCTGGTCGGCTCGCTGCTCGTCGGTCTGTGCACCGCGAAGGCGATCGCCCGGCGGCGCGGTCTGCCCTTCGTCGGCGTCAATCACATCGAGGGTCACCTCCTGTCGATCGAGCTCGAGGAGCCGGTCGAGCGTCCCTTTCTCGGGCTCGTCGTCTCGGGCGGGCACTCGGCGCTCTACTGGGCGGGCGAGGACGGAGGCTACGCGGTGCTCGGGCAGACGCGTGACGATGCCGCGGGGGAGGCGTTCGACAAGGCGGCGAAGCTGCTCGGGCTCGGCTACCCCGGCGGCCGCGCGATCGAGGCCGCCGCGCGCGACGGCGACCCCGACGCGCTGCCGCTGCCGCGCCCGCGCGTGCGCGGCGCCGAGCTCGATCTCAGCTTCAGCGGCTTGAAGACCGCCCTGCGGCTCGGCCTCGAGAAGCATGCCGACGTGCCGCTCGCGGACGTGGCGGCGTCCTTCCAGCGGGCCGTGGTCGAGACCCTGGTCGACCTCGTGCGGCGCGCGATCGACGGCACGGGCGCGACGCGTCTCGTGGTGACGGGCGGCGTGTCGGCGAACGGTCCGCTGCGCGACGCGATGGCGCGGCTCGCCGACGAGCAGGGCGCGCGCCTGCTCGTGCCGCCGCTGCGTCGCTGCACCGACAACGCGTCGATGATCGCGTATGCGGGCTGGCTGCGCCTCGCGCGCGGCGAGCGCGACCCGCTCACGATCAACGCGGAGGCCGAGCTGCCGCTCGGGCCCCGCGTGCGGCCCGACGAGGTCCGTGCCTAGAGCGGCCCGCCGGCGCGCCCTCGGCCAGCACTTCCTGATCGACGCCGAGGTGGCCGACCGGACGGTGCAGCTCGCGGGGCTCGAGCCCGGAACGACGGTGCTCGAGATCGGCCCGGGGCGTGGGGCGCTGACCGATCGTCTGCTGGCGGCGGGTCACCGCGTGGTCGCCGTCGAGCTCGACCCGGAGCTCGCGAGCGCGCTCGAGGCGCGCCAGGACCCGCGCCTCACGATCGTGCGGGGCGACGCGCTGCGCATCGACCTCGCGGCGCTGCCCGCGGGCCCGCTGCCGGTCGTGGCGAACCTGCCGTACTCGACGGGCACGGCGATCGTGACGCGCCTGCTCGAGCACCCCGAGCGCTTCCCGCGGCTGGTCGTGATGCTGCAGCTCGAGGTCGCCGAGCGCCTGTGCGCGCCGCCGGGCTCGCGCTCGTACGGCAGCTTGACGGTGCTGTCGGCGCTGCACGCGGAGGCGACCTTCGGCTTCCTCGTCCCGCCGCGGGCGTTCGCGCCGCCCCCGCAGGTCGACTCCGCGGTCGTGCGCCTCGACGCCGTCGCGACGCCGAGGGCGGCGGTCGACGACGAGGCGCTCTTCCGGCGCGTCGTCCGCACCGCGTTCTCGCAGCGGCGCAAGACGCTGCGCAACGCGCTCGCCTCGGGCTTCGGCGGCGCGACGGCCGAGGCGCTGCTCGCGGCGGCGGAGATCGACCCGCGGCGGCGCGCCGAGACGCTGTCGCTCGACGAGTTCGCGCGCCTCACGACGGCGGCGGCGACGCACGCCCGCACGCGCGCGACGGGCGCGGCCGATGCCTGAGCTGCCCGAGGTCGAGACCGTGCGCCGCACGATCGCGCCGCACGTGATCGGGCGGCGCATCGTGCGGGTCGACGTCCGCGAGCGGCGGCTCCGGCGACCGATCCCGCGCGACCTCGCGGCGCGCCTCGTCGGCCGCACCGTGCGCGACGTCGCGCGGCGCGCGAAGTACCTGCTGCTCGACGTCGGCGACGGCCTGCGCTGGGTCGTGCACCTCGGCATGAGCGGCCGGTTCTGCGTCGGCGACCCGCCGCCCGGCCTGCCGCACGTGCACGTCGTCGCCGAGCTCGAGGGCGGCGTGCGGCTCTACTTCCGCGACCCGCGCCGCTTCGGCCTCATGCTGCTGTCCGCGGACGACGGGGACCTGGGCGTCCTCGGCGTCGAGCCGCTCGGACACGAGTTCACCGGCGAGCTGCTGTGGTCGCTGACGCGCCGCCACCGGCGGGTCACCGTCAAGTCGCTGCTGATGGACGGCCGCCTCGTCGCGGGGGTCGGCAACATCTACGCCAACGAGGCCCTGTTCCACGCCGGCATCCGTCCTGGACGGCGAAGCTGGCGATTGACGCGCGCCGACGCGGAGCGCCTGGCGGAGGCGGTGCGCGGCGTCCTCGAGCGCGCGATCGCGAGCCGCGGCTCGTCGCTGCTCGACTATCGCGACGCCGACGGCAACGAGGGCGAGTTCCAGGCCTCGCTGTTCGTCTACGAGCGCGCCGGCGAGCCGTGCCGCAGGTGTGGTACGCCCGTGAAGCGCGTGGCGATCGGCGGTCGCGGCACCTTCTACTGCCCGCGCTGCCAGCGCTGACGCGAGCCTCTGCCTCAGCGCAGGCGCGCCTCGCGCCCGCGGAGAGCGTCGCCGACCATCTGGATCGCGAGCACGGTGACGCCGAGCGCGACCGCCGGCGCGACGACCAGGTGGGGCGCGACGAGCAGGAACGAGCGTCCCTCCGCCAGCATGGCGCCCCACGACGGCGCCGGCGGGGGCGGGCCGAGGCCGAGGAAGGACAGGCTCGACTCCGCAACGATCGCGCCCGCGACGCCGAACGTGGCCTGCACGACGAGCGCCGGACGGGCGCTCGGCAGCAAGTGGCGCAGCGCGATGCGCGCCGGTCGCGCGCCGAGCGCCTCGGCCGCGCGCGTCGACTCGCGCGCCGCGGCGGCGCGGACCTCGGCGCGCGTCAGCCGGGCGTACGCCGGCCAGGTCATCACGCTGAGCGCGACGACGACGTTGCGCGCGCTCGGCCCGAGCATCGCCGCGAGCGCGATCGCGAGCAGGATGCCCGGGAAGGCGAGCAGCACGTCGGTGACCCGCATCACCAGCTCGTCGAGCGCCCGGCCGCCGTAGCCCGCCAGCGTGCCGAGGGCGACGCCGATCGCGAGCGCGCCCGCGACGGAAGCGGCGCCGACGGCGAGCGACAGGCGCGCCCCGTAGAGCAGCCGCGACAGCACGTCGCGCCCGAGGCGATCCGTGCCGAGCGGGTGCGCGAGCGACGGCGGCTCGAGGTGGTGCGCGAGGTCGATGTGCAGGGGATCGGCCGGCGCGAGCAGCGGTGCGAGCAGCGCCGCGGTCGCGACGGCCGCGAGGAGCGTCACGCCCGCGAGCAGGCGTCGCGAGCCGCGACCTGCCGGAAGAGCTCGCGCCGGCGCTGCCGGCACGTCGAGCGACGCCGCCCTCACACGTGCTCCCGCAGGCGCGGGTCGATCGCCGCCTGCACAAGGTCGGTGAGCAGGTTCACCGCGACGTAGGTCGCCGCCACCGCGAGCACGCAGCCCTGCACGAGCGGATAGTCGCGCGCGCCGATCGCCTGGACGAGCAGGCGCCCGAGCCCGGGCCAGGAGAAGACCGTCTCGGTCACGATCGCGCCGGCAAGCAGGCCGCCGAGCTGCAGGCCCAAGACCGTCACCGTCGCGGTCGCGGCGTTCGGCAACGCGTGGTGCAGGAAGACGCGCGCCGGCGCGAGGCCCTTCGCGCGCGCGGTGCGCACGCAGTCGAGCGCGAGCGCATCGAGCAGCGAGCTGCGGAGCTGGCGCGCGAGGACGGCCGACATGCCGAGGCCGAGCGTCGTCGCCGGCAGCACGAGGCTCGCGAGCCCGCGCCGTCCCGAGACCGGAAAGAGCGGCAGCTCGACCGCGAACGCGAGCTGCAGCAGCGGCCCGAGGCAGAAGCTCGGCAGCGCGGTATGCAGCGCCGCCAGCAGGACGCCGAGGCGGTCGACCCGCGATCCGGGCCGCGCCGCGGCCGCGACGCCGAGCGGGACGCCGATCGCGAGCGCGATCGCGAGGGCCGCGCCGGCGAGCTCGAACGTCGCCGGGTAGCGCTCGAGGACGAGCTCGCTCACGGGACGCGACGTGGTGAGCGAGCGGCCGAGGTCGCCGCGCAGCGTGCCCGCCACGAAGTCCGTCAGCTGCCGCCAGGCCGGGCGGTCGAGCCCGAGCTCCGCGCGCAGCGCGTCGCGGTCGGCGCGGCTCGCCCGCTCCCCGAGGATCACGTCGACCGGGTCGCCGGGCACGGCGTGCAGCAGCGCGACCACCACCACGAGGACGCCGAGCAGGGTCGGCAGCGCGAGCGCGAGGCGAAGCGACGCGTAGCGCAGCATCACGAGGAGGCGCCGGGCGTCCCGCCGCTCCACCGCGCGGCGGCGAGAGAGCGCAGATCGCCCGTCGGCGAGGGCACGAAGCCGTCGAGCCGCTTATTCTTGACGACCACGTTGTCGACCCACCACAGCGGTACGAAGGGCAGGTCGCGGTGCGCGATCTCGGCGACGCGCCGGTAGAGCGCGCGACGCTCGTCGCGGTCCGTGATGTGCCTCGCCTTCGTCGTCAGCAGGTCGACCTCGGCGTCCGCGTAGCCGCCGCGGTTGCTGCCGCGCGGCGGCGTCATCCTCGAGTGCAGGATCGCGTGGTAATGGTCGGGCTCCTCGATGCCGACCCAGGCGAGCGCGAACAGGTCGAAGCTGCCGCGGCGGACGTCGCCGTAGAGCGTCGCCCACTCGAGCGGGCGCACCTCGGTCGCGATGCCGACCTCGCCGAGCATGGCCGCGATCACCTCGCCGATGCGGCGCCGGATCTCGACGTTCGAGGTCTTGAGCGTCAGGCGTGGGCGTCCGATCCGCGCCTCGGCGACGAGCCGCCGCGCGAGCGCCGGGTCGTAGCCGTACGCGTCGGGGCCGGTGTGCGCCCAGTGCTCCGGCGGGAAGAGCCCGCTCGCGGGCCGGGCGTGCCCCCCGAGCACCCAGCGGACGATCGCCTCGCGATCGATCGCGTGCGCGATCGCGCGACGCACGCGCGGGTCGGCGAGCACGGGGTCCCGCAGGTCGAGGCCCAGGTAGTGGAAGGTCGAGCCGGGCGTCGCGAGCACGTCGAGCCCCTGCTCGCGCAGCCACGGCAAGAGGTCCGGCTCGACGGCGTTCTGCACGAGGTCGATCGTCCCGCGCGCGAGCGCGAGCGCACGCGACACGCTGTCGGGCGAGATGCGAAAGAGAATTCCGGGCAACGCCGGCGGCGGATCGGCCGTCGCGCTCGCCGCGAGCCGTACGGCATCGATCCCGGCGGCCTCGAGCCGGAACGGGCCCGCGCCGATGCGGCAATCGGGGCCCGCGGCGCAGCTCGCGGGCAGGACGCCGAGGCGCGTCGCGTACAGGAATGCCGCCGCCGGCTCGCGCAGCGTGAAGCGTACGGTTCTCGCGTCCTCGGCCGCCACGTCGGCGACCAGCTCGAGCGCCTCGTGCGCACGGGCCTCGAGCGCCGGCGTCGCGAGCGAGCGGTAGGTGGCGACGACGTCCTCTGCACGCACCGGCTCCCCGTTCTGGAAGCGCGCCTCGCCGAGGTGGAAGCGCCAGGTCAGCGGGTCGGGCGACTCCCAGCGCAGCGCCAGGTCGGGCACCGGCTCGCCGGCCGCGTCCGTCGACGTGAGCCCGCGGTGCACGAGACCGGTGACGAGGGCGGAGCTCGCATCGCTCGCCGTGCGTGGGTCCAGCGAGGTCGGTGCGGCGTCGAGCCCGACCACGACCCAACCCGGAGGACGCTGCGGAGGTCGCTCGCACGAGGCGCCGAGCAGCGCGGCGAGAGCCGCCAGGACCGCGCAAGTGCGCCCCTTGACGAGGGAAAAGCGTTGACCTGAGGAAAAAAAGTCTGTTACGTCGTGGCCTCGGCGGCGCTCAACAGTCGCCAGGCGATTGCCGATGGACACCATGACAGCCAGACGTCGGACGGCCGGGTGCCTCGAGAGGAGCACGTCGCGGCACGTAGAGGTGGGGAGGTGGGAATGATACGTCGGTGGCTTCTCGTCGGCCTGCTGTCGGTCGTCGCGTTCGCGAGCGCGTCGCGCGCCGACCAGGGACCGTTCCCGAGACCGCGGGTGCTCGAGCCGGCGATCGCGTTCTGGCGCGACATCTTCGCGACCTACTCGAAGCACCAGGTCGTGGTGCACGATGATTGGTATCTCGGCAAGGTCTACGAGGTGGTCGACTTCCGCTCGTGGGTGAGCGACGGCGAGCCGCTGACCATCTCGCAGGAGAACGAGAAGAAGCGCCAGGTCGAGGAAGCGAAGGAGCGCGTCCGCGGCATCCTGCTCTCGCTGCACGCGCGCGGCGGCGACACCGCCGGCATGACCTCCGACGAGCGCCGGGTCCACGAGATGTTCGCCGACGTGTCGGGGCGCGACAAGTTCCTGCTCGCCGCCGACCGCGTCCGCGCGCAGGCCGGGCTGCGCGAGCGCTTCGCGCTCGGGATCGCGCGCCAGCGCGGCTACCTCGCGCGGATGGAGCAGGTCTTCCGCGAGGAGGGCTTGCCGGTGCAGCTCGCGCGCCTGCCGCTGATCGAGTCCTGCTTCGACCTGAACGCGTACTCCAAGGTGGGCGCCGCCGGCGTCTGGCAGTTCATGCCGTCGACCGGCAAGCAGTACCTCCACATCAGCTCCGGCGTCGACGAGCGCCGCGATCCGCTGCGCTCGACGCGGGCCGCGGCGCGCCATCTCGCCAAGGACCACGACGCCCTCGGCGTCTGGCCGCTCGCGATCACGGCCTACAACCACGGCCGCGGCGGCGTGATGCGCGGCGTGCGCGAGACCGGCACCACCGACATCGGCGAGATCGTCACGCGCTATCGCGGCAAGGCGTTCGGCTTCGCCTCGCGCAACTTCTACGCCGAGTTCCTCGCCGCGCTCGACGTCGTCAAGCGCGCCGACGAGCACTTCGGCGACCTGCCGCACATCCCCGCGCTCGACGGCGAGGAGGTGCCGCTGCCGCACGCGATGGGCCTGCACCACGCGGCGCGGCTGGCCGGCGTGAGCACCGAGGACCTGGTCGTCGCGAACCCGGCCTTCCTGTCGGCGGTGACCGACGGTCGGACGTACATCCCGCGCGGCTACCGGCTGCGCGTGCCGGCGGGCGGCGACGCGGTGCAGGTGGCGAGGGCGGGGCCGCCGCCCTC
>JBFMAS010000356.1:0-4446 GCA_040755575.1 Thermodesulfobacteriota bacterium | reverse complement strand
CCTACGCCTGCTTCCGCAGCCGCGCCTGCGCGCTGCTCTTCGACCTCGCGACGGCCCGCGACCCGGCCGCGCCGGCCGCGCCGCCCCGGCCGGCGAGCCGCTACGTGCCGGACGTCTCGCCCGACGAGTTCGAGGACCAGCTCGTGCGCACGGTGCGTGCGCTGCGCGCGGCGGGCAGCGAGCCGATCCTGCTCGTCTACCCGTCGCTCGACGTTCCACCCGGGCTCCGCGAGGAGATCGCGACGCACTGGAAGCAGCCGCTCGACCAGGTGGACGCCAACCTGGCGGCCCACCCGGTCTACCAGGAGATCACGCGCCGACCGCGGCGCCGTCAATCACGTCCGGGCGCCGGGCCGGCGTTGCAGGTTGCTGCGGGTTTCGCCCCGTGTCGGGAGCGCGGCAACGAAACGTCGCGCGGGGGAAACGTTTCGTTTCGCGGCGCTCGCTCGCGTTCGCGGTTTCCGCGCGACGCCGCCCGGACCGCCGCTTGCAGAGCATCTCGCGCGGAGCGCGACGATGCCCGAGCGATGCTACCTGCTGACCGGTGCAAGCGGCTTTCTCGGCCGCGAGATCCTCTGCGAGATCGCCCGCCGCGAGCCCGAGGCGCGCATCTATGCGCCGCTGCGTGCTCCCGTCGGCGATCTCGAGCGGCGCGTCGCGGCGCTCGGGTGGCGGAGCGCCGCGACACGCGCCGTGGCGATCAGCGGCGACCTCACGCGGCTGCGTGCCGGGCTGTCGCCGCGCGACGTCGAGCGCGTCACCGGCGAGGTGACGCACGTCGTGCACGCGGGCGCCTCGGTGCGCTTCGACGAGGACGTGCACCGCTCCCGGCAGGTGAACGTGCACGGCACCCGGCAGCTCCTCGAGCTCGCGCAGCGCGCGAAGCGGCTCGAGCGCTTCGTGCTGGTCAGCACGGCGTTCGTCGGCGGCGAGCGTGCCGGCGTCCTGCTCGAAGGACCCGCGCCGCCGGGCCGCTTCCGCAACACGTACGAGCGCACCAAGTGGGAGGCGGAGGAGCTCGCGCGGCGCGCGATGGCGTCGCTGCCGGTGACGGTCGTGCGCCCGAGCATCATCGCGCCGTCGCTGCAGCATGGCGGGTCGCACCCTTCTCTCGACCGCGTCGCGGCGTCGAGCTCGAACGGGACGCGCGCGCGCGCGTCGGCGGCGGACGACGAGCCACGGGCTCGCTTCCTCATGCTGCTTCGTCTTTACTTGACGCATGGCTGGCGCTGGGTCCCGGGGACGCCGGGGTCGATCGTCGACCTGGTCTCCGCGGACCTGGTCGCGCGAGCGACGCTGGCGCTCGCACACCGCCCGCTCAGCGACGGCCGGTGGTATCATCTCGCGGCGGGTCCGCGCGCGTCGACGCTGCGCGAGGTCGGCGACATCGCGAGCCGCACCTTCCGCGCGCCGCCTCTGAGCTTCGCACCGCCGCGCCTGTTCCGCGCCGCACTACGGCTGCTGGTGTGGGGGCGCGCGAAGCCGATGCTCGACCGCGCCGCGCCCTACGTCCCCTACCTGAGCGTCCGCACGCGCATCGACACGACCGACTCGCACCGCGTCCTGCGCGAGCTCGGCATCGAGGTGCCGCGCGTCGCGGACGTGTTCGCGGACCTGCTCGCGATCTTGCGCGAGCGCGGCGACTGGAGCTCCGCACCGAGCCGCTCGGCCGCATCCGTCGCCGCACCGCCGCGTCCCCCGGTGCGCTTCGACGCAGGGGGCGAGGCGCGGGTCAGCGCAGGCCGCGACGACGCAGCACCTCCGCGGCGAGCCCTGGAACGTCGCTCATGAGGGCGTCGACGCCGAGATCGAGCAGGGCGTGCATCTCGTCGGGCTCGTCGATGGTCCACACGTGCACCTCGAGCCCGAGGCGGTGCGCGAGCGCGACCGACTCCGCGGTGACCAGCGCGACGTCCTGGAACGAGGGCGGGATCTGCAACGCGGCCCCCGGCGGGCGGTATGCCTCGAGGTCGCCGCCGTGCCACGCGGTGACGAAGTTCAGCACGTCGAGCGCCGAGAAGCTGGTCAGCACGTCGGGGCCGGCGGCGCGGATGCGCTCCATGATGCTCGCCTCCTCGGCGGCGAGCAGCACCTGCTCGCGCGCGTCGAAGCGGTCGAGCACCTCGAGCACGGCGTGCTCGATCGCGGGCGCCTGCTGCTTGATCTCGATGTTGAGCGGCACGCCGGGGAACGCCGCGAGCAGCTCGGCGAGCGCCGGCACGCGCACGCCGCGGCCCCGGAACGGGAAGTCGCCCGTCGGGCCGGGGAAACGGAAGCCCGCGTCGAGCCGTTGCAGCTCGGCGAGCGTCATGCTGCGCACCTCGCCCGAGCCGTTCGTCGTGCGGTCGACGGTCGGGTCGTGGATGACCACGACGTGTCCGTCGCGCGTCGCGTGCACGTCGAGCTCGAGCCGGTCGGCGCCGGCGGCGAGGCCGGCCTCGAACGCCGCGAGCGTGTTCTCGGGTGCGATCCGGGCGCCGCCGCGGTGCGCGAACAGGCGCGGGCGAGGGCCGTCGAGGTAGCGCATCGTACCGCCGTTCACCGCTTGAGCTTGCCGCTCGCCGTGCGCGGCAGCGTCTCGACCACACGGAACTCGACCGGCACCTTGAAGCGCGCGAGCGCGGCGCGGCAGTGCGCCGCGAGCGCGCGCGTCTCGGGTGGGCGCGCGGGGTCGCACGGCACCACCTCGGCCACGGGCACCGCGCCGAGCCGGGCGTGCGGCCGGCCGACGACCCGCGCCGCGGCCACCTGCGGATGGCGCTCGAGCACGGCTTCGATCTCCTCCGGGAAGCACTTGAGGCCCGACACGTTGATCACGCTGCGCGTGCGGCCGACGAGCGTCAGGCTGCCGTCGGCCGTGGCGGCGGCGAGGTCGCCGGTCGCGAACCAGCCGTCCTGCAGGATCTCGTCGCGGCTGCGGAACGGCCACAGGTACGCGTCGAGCATGCCCGGACCGCGCACGAGCAGCTCGCCCACCTCGCCGCTCGCAACGACACGCCCGACGTCGTCGCGCAGCTCGATCGCGAAGCCCGGCAGCGGCCGGCCGACCGACTCCGGCTGCTCGCGCGGGGCCTGGTTCAGGGCGACGATGCCCGCCTCGATGATGCCGAGCGCCTGCGCCACCGGCACACCGAAGCGCGCCTCGAACGCACGCGCCGTCTCGGCCGGCAGCGCGGCGGCGGTCGACACCGCGAGGCGCAGCGACGGCCACGCCGCCTCGGCGCGCGCGGCCGCGAGCAGCGCGTAGTGGAAGGGCGACGCGTAGAGCACGGTGGTCGCGTGCGCGCGCGCCGCAACCAGCACGTCGGCCGGCAGCCGTGCGCCGGCGAGCACCGTGGTCGCGCCCCGTGCGAGGTAGAGGAGGATCGAGGCGGCGAAGTGGTGCGCCATCGACATCAGCCACAGGACGCGGTCCTCGGCGCCGATGCCGAGACCGCGGTTCGCGGCGGCGATGCGCTCGACCAGCGTGCGGTGCGAGAGGACGACGCCCTTGCTCGTCCCCGTGGTGCCCGAGCTGAAGCGGATGAACGCCGGGTCGAGCGCCGCGAGCCGCCCCTCGTCGAGCGGCGACGCGTGTCCGGAGCAGGGCTCGTGCACCACGGCGACCTCTTCGCCGGCGACCTGCAGCACGCGCGGCCGGCCTCCGTCGGCCGCGTCCCGGCGCGCCCCGGGCGCGAGGAGGATCGCGCGCGGATGGACGGCGCGCACGAGCTGGGCACGCTCGGGCGACGACAGCTCGCCCGCGATCGGCACGAGGCATCCGCCGGCGCGCAGCGCCGCGAGCGCGAGCACGACGTAGAGCGTGCCGTTCGGGCCCGCGAGCGCGATGCGCGGCACGGCGTCGCCCTCACGCCCGAGGCCGAGCGCGCGCAGCTCGCGAGCCGTCGCCTCGACGAGCTCGGCGAGGCGTGCATGGCTCAGCACGGCTGCCACGCCCCGCTCGTCGCCCGCCGCCGCGCGGACGGCGTCGATCAACGCCGGTCGCTCGTCCTGGCCGTGCGCCGCGAGCAGCTCGTCGACCACGTTCACGAGCACCCCACCGCGCGCGCGCCGCCGCCGCCCCGCGGCAGCATCGTGCGCTCGCGTGCCGCGTTGACCGCCGCGGCGAGCGCCGTCGTGTCGTGCGGCGTGAAGCCGTCCACGAGCAGGCCGGCCGCGAGCCCCGCCGCCTCGCCCGTCGCGAGGCAGGTGCCGATCACGCGCAGCGACGCCTGCGCCTCGTGGCTCGCGGAGATGCAGCGTCCCGCGACCAGCAGGTTCGGCACGTAGCGCGCCCGCAGCGCGCCGAGCGGGATCTGCGTCGGGCGGCCGTCGCGCGGAAAGCGCAGCCGCGGGCCGGTCGGCTGCTCGCGCATCTCCATCGGCCAGGTGGCGAGCGCCACGGCGTCGGCGAAGGTCGCGCCCTGCTCTAGGTCGGACGTCTCGATGCGACGCTCGCCGAGCGCG
>JBFMAS010000355.1:0-5886 GCA_040755575.1 Thermodesulfobacteriota bacterium | reverse complement strand
GGACAGAGTCCCCTCGTTGGATCAGCCGACCGCGCTCTGCACCGCCTGCGCGAGCCGGCTCTTCGGCACGGCCCCGACGATCTGCTCGTGCACCTGCCCGCCCTTGAAGACGATCAGGTTCGGGATGCCGCGCACGCCATAGCGGCTCGGCGTCGACTGGTTGTCGTCGACGTTGATCTTCACGACCTTGAGCTTGCCGGCGTACTCGTTGGCCAGCTCCTCGACCACCGGCGCGATCGCGCGGCAGGGTCCGCACCACGGGGCCCAGAAGTCGACCAGCACCGGTGTGGCGGACTGCAACACCTCGGCCTCGAAGGTTGCGTCGCTGACTTCTCGTACGTTCGACATGCGGTCGCTCCTTGTCTCGAAACGGTTGGGGAGGCTAGCAGGGCAGCAAGCTCCATTCCAATTCGGCTTCCATTGTGGCGTGGTCGGCGCGCGCCGCGAAGCGCGCTCGATGCTCTTCAGCCGCGCTTCGCGTCGGCGTCGACGTAGGCGCGGTTGGTGACCTCGAGCTTGTCGTGCACCGTCGCGCGCACGTGCGCGAGGAGCGCCGCGCGCTCGGACGAGCCCGCGTCGTACGCGCCCGCGCGGATGCGCTTGCAGAGCGCCTGGTTGCGCCGCCGCACCGCGGCCGCCAGCTCGGCACGCTCGCGCGGCATCGGCTCGGGGCCGAGGAGAGCGTCGAGCCCGCGCCACTCGCGCTCGGCGTGAGCCGCCTCCGTCGCGAGCTCGCGACGGACCAGGTCGAGCGCGTTCGCCGCGACGCGTGCGAGGAACTGGCGACGCCCGTCGGTCGCCGGGACGACCTCGTCCGCGAGGAAGCGCCGCACGGCCTCGAGCAGCTCGTCGATGGTCGGCCGGTCCTGCATCAGAACGCCCTGCCCTCGATCAGGTTCAAGAGCTCCCACTCCGTCTCGGCGGTCCGCCGTCCGATGCTCGCGAGCTCGACGCTCGGCACCACGCCGTCCAGGAAGGCCCGCGCCTGGAGCAGCGTGAACACGCCCCAGCGCAGGTTGCCGTAGACCTCCCAGAAGCGCACGACCTCCGGGTCGACCTCGCGACCGCTCGCCTCGGCGTACGCGCGGAAGAGCTCCTCGCGCGTGCCGATGCCGCCGAGCGGCAGGTGATCGGCACCGAAGCGCCAGGAGCGGACGCACAGCCAGCCGACGTCCTCGAGCGGGTCGCCGACGTGCGCGAGCTCCCAGTCGAGCACCGCGCGCAGCCCCTCCTCGCCGACCATGACGTTGCCGATGCGGAAGTCGCCGTGCACGAGCGTCACGTCGCCCGGCGGCGGCTGGTGCGCGCGCAGCCAGCGCAGCGCGATCTCGAACGCCGGGTGCGGCTCGACCGTGACCTGACGGTAGAGCTCCTCGAGCCGGTCGATTTCGCTCGTCGCGACGGGCACGCCGGGCGCGGGACGCGGCAGAAAGCCGAGCTCTCCGGCGCCGACGGGCACGCGGTGGATCGCCGCGAGCGCGCGCGCGAGCTGCGCCGGGAGCGCCGCGCGCGCCTTCGTCCAGCGCTCGTCGCGCACGAGCCGGCGGCCGATGGTCTCGCCCTCAAGGCGCTCCATCACGTAGAAGCTCCGTCCCTCGACTTCGCCGGCCAGCACCGGCCGCGGCACGGGCGCCCCCGCGGCCGACGTCGCCTGCAGCAGGCGCAGCTCGTCGTGTGCCGAGAAGGCGCGCTGCCCGCCCGGACGGAACAGCAGCAGGACGAGCGCGAGCCGCTCGTCGGCGCGGCCCGCGCGCGAGACGGTCGCGTCGAGCGCCCACGCCTCGCGCGCCGCGCCGCCGGTCATCGAGCGCACGCCGGAGAGCGTCACCGCGCCGCCGAGCTCGCGCTCGAGGAGCGGCCCGAGCGCGGCGGTGATGCGCGCCGGGTCCATGGCCGGTGTCTATCGCGAGCGCGGTCGCACGTGCAAAACGCGCCGGTCACGCGCCGGGCCGCCGCGCGCCCTCGCTCGCGCCAGGCGCCTTCGTCGCCTTCCTTCGCTTCGCACCGTCGCCCTTGCCGCCGCGCGCGCGGCGCTTGCGCTGCTTGCCGGCGCGCCGCTCGTCGTCGCCCCGTGCCCGAGCGCCGCGCAGCTCGACCGCGGCCAGCACGCCCGGAACGCAGAGCTGCTGCCCGCCGAGACGCTCGATCCGGTACGCGGCGAAGCGGTCCGCGACGACGACGCCGGCGCCGGGTGGCGCGGCATCACGCGCACCGCGCACGCGGCTCGCGTGGTAGCAGACGACCGCGTCGCCGAGGGCGCCGGCGTCACCGCGCACGAGCGCGTCGAGCAGCGCCGTGGTCGGCAGGCAGAGCACGGCCATGCGCCGCAGGCGGTACGTCCGCGTCGTGCTCTCGCCCTCGAGGCGCAGCGGTACGTCGAAGGGCGCGCCCCGGCCCGCGCGGACATCGGCCGGGTAGCAGACGTGTCCCTCGGCCGCGGCGGCGGGCGCCGCCGCCGTGCCGCGGTCGCGCACGACGGCGCCCGGCGCCGACACGCGCCGCGGGCGCAGCGGCGCGAGCTCGAGCGTGCCGAATTGATCGACCACCGTGACCGACGCGAGGCGCGCCGCGGTCACGTCCACGCGGTCCTCACCCGCAGCCGCGGCCCGCGCGCCCCGGCGGGCCTTCGCGCGCGGCGCCGCGCTCAGCCCGTAGACGACGTAGGCGGCGCTCGCCTCAGCGGCGTCGGGGATCACCTCCGGATCGACCTCGGCCTCCGTGCGCGCCGTCACGCCGGGCAGACAGACGGCGCGCGGCCCCGACAGACGCGCGACGTCGCCCGCCGCGCCGAGGAGCGTTCGGGCGGACGGCGGCGCGCCGCGCAGCAGCGTCCGGGCGCCGCCCGCGACCGTGCCGCAGAGGTAGCCGGCGCAGCCGAAGCGGTCGCGCTCGCCGGCGCAGCGCCCGCCCGCGCAGGCGTCGCCCGTCGTGCAGGCGAGGCCGTCGTCGCACGGGGTGCCGTCGGCGTCGGTCACGTCGGCGGGGCACTCGTCGCCGTCGCCGTCGCACCACTCGGCGACGTCGCACGCGCCACGCGCGGCGCGGCAGACGTCGCGGCGCTTCGCGTCGGCCGGGCACGCGGGCGACGTGCCGTCGCACTCCTCGGCCCGGTCGCAGCCGCCGGCGGCGGGGCGGCACACGGTGCCGGCGTGTCGGACGCGGTCCGCGGGACACGAGGCGTCCGCGCCGCTGCAGGTGTCGACGAGGTCGCACGCTCCCGCCGACGGCCGGCATGGCGCACCGGCGCGCTGCAGCACGTCGTCGGGGCAGAGCGCGCTCTCGCCGTCGCAGCGCTCGGCGACGTCGCACGCGCCGCGCGCCTCGCGACAGGCGGTGCCCTCGGCTGCGACGCGGCAGCGCGCGTCGCAGCACGAGCCCGGGCGCGCGCCCGCGTCGCACGCCTCGCCGCCGTCGACGACGCCGTCGCCGCAGGCCGGGGACCGCGAGCGGAAGCGCGCGACCAGCACGTCGAGCGCCGCGGGGCCGCCGGTCGAGCCGGCGACGACGATCCGCCCCTCAGGATCGAGCACGAGCGCATGCGCCGCGTCGCCACGGCTCGCGAAGTCCGCCGCGACCACGCCGCCCGCGCCGAAGCTCTCGTCGGCGGAGCCGTCGGGCAGCACGCGGAGCAGCACGAGGTCGGAGTCGTCCCGGCCGGCGAAGCCCGCGACGACGATGCGGCCGTCGCGCTGCAGCACGACGCCGCGGGCGACGCTCGGGCCGCCCGCGACGGCGAACGTCGCGACGCCGTCCGCGCCGAAGCGGGCGTCGCGCGCGCCGTCGCCGCGCAGCCGGGCGAGCACGGCGCGCGAGCCGTCGCCCGTGCTGCTCGCACCGGCGACGACGAGGGCGCCGCCGTCGGCGACCGCGACGGCGTGCGCCGCGTCGTCGCCGCCTGCGTCGATCGTCACGCTGCCCGAGCGGCCGAACGTGCGATCGGGCGTCCCGTCGGCGAGGAAGCGCGCGACGAGGAGGTCCGAGCCCTGCGTCCCGGCGACGACGATGCGGCCGTCGGGCTGCAGAGCGACCGCGTGCGCGCGGTCGTCGCTCGCGCCCGAGCCGCCCTCGACGCGGCCTGCGCCACCGAACGACGGATCCGGCTCGCCGTCGCGCGTGAGGCGCGCGAGCGCGAGGCGCGTGCGGCGGCCGCGCCTCGTCCAGCCGGCGACGACGACGCGGCCGTCGGGCGCGAGCGCGAGCGCGCGCGCGTGGTCGTCGCCACCCGCGAAGTCGACCCGCGCGCGCCCGCGCCCCGCGAACGCGGCGTCGAGCGTGCCGCTCGCGTCGAGACGGACGACGGCGAAGTCCGCGCCCGGCCCTCCGCCGGCCGCCGTCGTCCCCGCGACGACCACCGCGCCGTCGCTCTGCACGGCGACGCCGTACGCCGCGTCGTCGCCGCCGAGGTCCGCGAGCGCCCGTCCGCCGTCCCCGAACGACGGATCGAGCACGCCGTCCGCGGTGAAGCGCGCCAGCGCGGCGTCCTGCCCGGCCGCCGAGCGCGCGTGCCCGGCGACCACGATGCGGCCGTCGTCGGTGAGCGCGACGGCCTGCGCCGCGTCGTCCCCGGCGAGGTGCGCGGCCGCCTTGCCGCCCGCGCCGAAGCCCGGGTCGAGCGCGCCCGGCATCGCGGCCGCCGGGCGAGCGAGGAGCAGGACGCCGAGGACCGCTCCGGCCGCCGCGAGCAGCGCCATCGAGCGCTCGCTTACGCCGGGCGACGAGCCGCGGGCAAGCGCGACGCGGCCGTTTCGAGATGACGCGCACATGCGGCTTCCGGCAGAGAGCATCGGCCGGATCGCGACCGCACTCGACCGCGATCACCCGCCTCGCAACTCGGGCCCATCTGGCGTAAACCAGTGCGCGGATGCGGCAGTACCTCGATCTTCTGGGGCGGATCCTCGAGAAGGGCACCGCGAAGAGCGACCGCACGGGCACCGGCACGCTGAGCCTGTTCGGCGAGCAGCTCCGTTTCGAGCTCGCCGACGGCTTCCCGTGCTTGACGACCAAGCGCCTGCACTGGCCGTCGATCGTGCACGAGCTGCTGTGGTTCCTGCGGGGCGACACCAACGTCGCCTACCTGCGCGAGCACGGCGTGACGATCTGGGACGAGTGGGCGGACGAGAACGGCGAGCTGGGCCCGATCTACGGCCACCAGTGGCGCTTCTGGCCGGCGCGCGACGGCGGCACCATCGACCAGATCGCCCGGGTCGCCGACGAGATCCGGCGCAACCCCGACTCGCGCCGGCTCGTGGTCAGCGCGTGGAACGTCGCCGACCTCGACCGCATGGCGCTGCCGCCGTGCCACTGCCTGTTCCAGTTCTACGTCGCGCGCGGGCGGCTCTCCTGCCAGCTCTACCAGCGCAGCGCGGACGTCTTCCTCGGCGTGCCGTTCAACATCGCCTCCTACGCGCTGCTGACGCACATGCTGGCCGGACAGACGGGCCTCGACGTCGGCGAGCTGGTGATCACGTTCGGCGACGTCCACCTCTACGTCAATCACCTGCCGCAGGCGCGCCTCCAGCTCGAGCGCACGCCGCGCTCGCTGCCGCGGCTGCGCATCGCGCCGCGCGCGACGTCGATCCTCGACTACCGCTACGAGGACTTCGCGCTCGACGGCTACGACCCCTATCCCGGGATCAAGGCCGCGGTCGCGGTGTGATCGTCTCGCTGGTCGTCGCCGTCGCCGAGAACGGGGTGATCGGGCGCGACGCCGCCCTGCCCTGGCGGCTGCCCGCCGACCTGCGCCGCTTCCGCGAGCTGACGCTCGGCCACCACGTCGTCATGGGACGCAGGACGCACGCGTCGATCGGCCGGGCGCTCGACGGGCGCGTCAACGTCGTGCTGACGAGCAAGCCCGAGACCGTCGCGCCGGGCTGCCGCGTCGCGCGC
>JBFMAS010000354.1:0-5872 GCA_040755575.1 Thermodesulfobacteriota bacterium | reverse complement strand
GTGGAACGCCCCTTGCAGCCGACCCTCACATGAAGACTTCATCTTGCAGGGCGGTGTGCGCAGCGCTGCTGCTCGCCGCGGCGGTCCCGCCGGCGGCCGCGGCGGACGAGCGCGAGGACGTCCCGCCGGTCAAGCCGCCGGGCGGCGAGGTGCTCGAGATGAGCGAGTTCTACTCGAGCAGCGTCGCGCAGACGGGCGAGTTCCCCGGCAAGCTGGTGTGCCTGCGCTCCGACAGGGCCTACGTCCCGGTCGCCGCGGAGGAGTGCTCCGGCAAGCGCGTGTTCGCGCTCGCCATGGAGCGCGACAACGTGACGCGGCCGATCATCGCCGGCTCGGACAGGGTGCACTCGCGCCTGAACGAGCTCCTCGGCCAGGAGGTCCGCGTCACCGGCCGCTACGACACCAACACCGGCATGCTGCTCGCCTCGGCCATCGAGCCGTACCGGGCGACGCGCTAGCCGGCGGCGTCGAGCGCCCTTGTGTCGCGCCGGCGCAGCAGCAGGATGCCGTACGCGCCGGACTCCGCGCGCAGCTCGATGCGCTCGAACGCGCCGCTCTTCTCGAGGTTGACGCGCACCGGCGCGGTCGGACACGCCACCGCGTCGGGCCGCACCTGCGCGATCAGACGGTTCAGCGTCGCGCGGGAGATCTCCGCGGGCGACGAGCGGAAGTAGTCGTGCGACGCGCGGTTCCAGAACGCGATCGGCAGCAGGTTCTCGCGCCCCGTCAAGTAGAGCTGCTCCGGGCAGTTGACGACGAGCAGGCGTAGCCCGGCGGTCGCCTCGGCGAGCCGCTGCGCGACGCTCTGCTGGTCGAGGAGCGTCGCGGCGCCCTTGTCGATGCGGTCCGGCAGCTCGATGTCGAGCCGCGGCCGCCCGACGCGCAGCAGGAGCAGCGCGGCCAGCAGCGACGCCACGGCGACGGCACGTGACGCCGCGACGCGGCCCGCGAGCGTCTTCTGCACCGCCTCGTACGCGAGCCCGAGCGTGACGCCCGCGAAGAAGGCCAGGCTCGCGAGCAGCGCGAACAGATCGCCGAACGCCTGGTAGTCGGTCAGGCTGAAGCCGACCATCCCGTAGTGGAAGACCGCGAGCACGACGGCGAGGCGCTGCGTTGGCCGGCCGCGGTGGCGCCACAGCAGGAGCGGCAGCAGCGCCATCCCCGCAATGCCGACGGCGACCAGCCACTCGTGTCCCGGGCACGCGACGCGGATCGACTCGCCGATCTGCTCGACCCGCTCGGCGAAGCCCTTCTTCGCGAGCGCGGTCGAGCCGCGCGCGAGCGACGTCACGACGACCTGACGATAGGCGGCGCCGAGCGCGCCCTGCCACGCGAGCCAGGCGCACGACCCGGCGAGCACCGCCGCGCCGCCGAGCACCGTCCGCACGACCGCGCGTCCGCGGCCGTCGCGCTCGGCCAGCGCCGCGGCCAGCACCGCGATGCCGGCCAGCGCGCCGATCTGCCAGTCGAGGAAGGCGAGCGCGCCGCACGCCCCGGCGAGGAGCCACGCGCCGCGCATCGCGAGCAGCGCCGCCGCCGACGCGAGCACGCCCATCAGCAGCTTCGGCAGCGGCCCGAGCGCGGGAAGGAAGCCGAGCAGCGAGAAGCCGAGGTAGGCGAGCATGCCGAGCAGCCCGGCGACGCACGAGCCGTCGAACAGGCGGCGCTGGATCGCGAACAGGAGCAGCGCGGCGAGCGCCGTCAGCGCGAGGTAGCCGACGCGCATCGCGAGCAGCGGCTCGACGCCGAGCGTGCGCCCGCCGGCGTCGAAGGCGGCACCGGCCAGCGCCGCGAGCTGCGTCTTGTTGTCGAAGTAGTCGCGGTGCGGCACCGCGCCGTCGACGATCCGCTCGGCGAAGTAGACGTAGTAGCGGACGTCGGTGACGATCGGCTGCTGCGTCGGGTCGAAGCGCGCCAGGTGCACGAGCGCGAGCAGCGCGGCGAGCAGCAGGCAACGGTTGATCCGCAAGGCGCCATTCCATAGTGCATCGCGGCTGGACGTGCCAATGCGTGGGTCGATTCGCTTCTGCATCGTCGCCGCCGTCGCGGCCCTGCTGACGAGCGCGCTCGCCGCCTGCGAGCGCGATACGCCGCCGGCGTCGAGCGCGCCGCCGCCGGAGCCCTCCGCCGTCGCGCGTCCGTCGCAGCCGTCGCGCGAAGAGATCGAGCGGCTGCAGGCGCTCGGCTACGTCGACGTGACCGACGAGGTGGTCGAGCCGGGACGCGCGGGCGTCGTCGTGCACGACCGCGCGCGCTCGCAGCCGGGCTACAACCTGTTCACCAACGCGCACCTGTGCTCGTCGCAGCTCATCGACGCGGACGGCAAGGTGCTGCGCACCTGGGCGCTCGCGCCCTGCCACCGCTGGGACAGCACGAGCCTCACGCCCGAAGGCGACCTGCTGGTCGTGGGACGCGCGCACCGGCGCCGCAAGGGGCTTTCCTGGGCGGCGGGCCGCTACGTCGCACGGCTCGGCTTCGACGGCAGCGTCAAGTGGAAGATCGATCTCGGCGCACACCACGACGTGCAGTGGACGCCGCACGGGCAGATCGCGGTCCTCACCGCCCGGCCGCGCCGGGTCCCCGAGCTCGACGCCCGGCGCAGGCTCAAGGACGACCGCCTGACGCTGCTCTCGCCGGACGGCGAGGTGCTCGACTCGGCGTCGCTCTACGACCTGCTCGCGACCGCGCCGCCCGACCAGTTCCGCTTCCGCGCGACCGCGCGCGGCAAGGGCCACCTCGATCTCCTGCACGCGAACTCCGTCTTCTGGATGCAGGACCCGGGGCTCGCGGCGCGCGATCCGCTGTACGCGCCGCAGAACGTGGTCGTCACCATCCGCCACCAGGACACGGTCGCCGTGATCGACTGGCCGGCGAAGAAGGTCGTCTGGGCGTGGGGGCAGGGCGAGCTGTCGGGGCCGCACGACGCGGTGGTCCTGCCGAGCGGCAACTTCCTGGTGTTCGACAACGGGCTCGGGCGTCAATGGTCACGCGTCGTCGAGCTCGACCCGAGGACGCGCGAGATCGTCTGGCAGTACCGCGCACCCGAGCCCGAGACGTTCTACACGCTGACGCGCGGCGCGAACCAGCGGCTCGCGAACGGCAACACGCTGATCGCGCAGTCGGACAGCGGGCGCGCGTTCGAGGTGACGCCCGACGGCGACGTCGTCTGGGAGTTCCTGAACCCGAACACGAGCGAGGGCAAGCGCGGCGCGCTGGTGCGCATGCGGCGCCTCGAGCCGCGGCTCGTCGAGTCGTGGCTCGCGCGCGACGCCTCGCGCGCGGCGCAGCGCCTGGCCGCGGACGGCGGAGCGGGCGCGGCGGCCGCGCCCGCGGCTCACTGAACGTAGCCGAGCGCGCGCAGCGTCTCGCGCAGGCGCGGATCGACCGCGCCGGGCTCGAGCACGCGCAGCGGCGCCCGCGCCTGCTTCTCGGCGAGCACCTTCTCCAGCTCGGCGACGCGCGCCGCGTCCTGCGCCGCGAGGTTCGTCGTCTCGCCCGGATCCGCGCGCAGATCGTAGAGCTCGCGCTGCTCCGGCTCGCGGATCATCTTCCAGCGCTCGCCGCGCAGCGCGGCGCCGCGTCGCTCGACCGCGGGCGGCCGCGTCGGCGTGCCCGCGACCGAGAGGATGCGACGCTGCTTGCGCGCACGGCGCGTCGCGCTGTCCTCCTGGTAGAGCGGGTGCTCGATCAGCGCGAAGGCCTCGGGCGCGAGCTCGCCGCGCGAGGCGGGCGGCGACGGCAGCACGGCGCGGCCGCGAAACGAGGACGGCGCCGCGACGCCCGCCAGCGCGAGGATCGTCGGCGCCAGGTCGAGGTGCTCGACCTGCGCGGTGACACGCGTGCCGGGCGCGACCCGCGCGGGAGCGCGCACCAGCAGCGGCACCCTGGCGGCGCCGTCATACAGGCAGTCCGCGTGCTCGAAGTAGACGCCGTGGTCGAAGCACTCGCCGTGGTCCGCGGTGAAGACCAGGATCGTCTCGTCGAGCACGCCGAGCGCCTCGAGGCGCGAGCGTACCTCGCCCACCCAGTGGTCGACGTAGGCGACCTCGCCCGCATAGAGCTCGAGCGCGCGCGCGAGCACGCTCGCCGGCACGTCGCCGCCGTGCTCCTCGGCGCTCGACAGCAGACTGCGCCACGAGACCTTGCTCGGACCCGGCCCGGGCGCGTACCGGGCCGGCGGCGCGTACGGCAGGTGCGGGTCGAACAGGTGCAGCCAGAGGAAGAACGGCCGCTCCGGGTCGCGCGCCGCGAGCCAGTCGAGCGCCTGCGGCGCGACGCGGTCGGCCGGCAGGTGGTGCGCCTCGGGGGCGACGTAGGTCGCGAAGCCCTGCGCGAGCCCCGAGTGCCCATCGAGCAGGCGCACCGGCGTGAAGGCGGCCGTCGCGTAGCCCGCCTCGGCGAGCGTCTCGGCGAGCGTGCGCGCGTCGTCCGGCAGCGCGAGCGCGTTGTTGACGACGCCGTGCTCGCGCGCGTGCAGCGACGTGTGCACCGTCGCGAGCGAGGGGCGCGTCATCGGCATCGGGCAAGCCGCGTTCTCGAACAGCGCACCCTCGGCGGCGATGCGGTCGACGTTCGGCGTCGTGACGCGCGTCCCGCCGTAGCAGCCGAGATGGTCGGCGCGCAGCGTGTCGATGCTGAGCAGCAGCACGTTCGGACGTCGCGCGCCGCCGTGCGCCGGCCAGAGGCGCGGCGTGACGAGCGCGACGACGACCGCGACCGCGACGAGCCCGAGCGCCGCGACGACGGTACGCCGCATCATGCGCCCCGCGCGCGCTGTCCGCGCCGCGGCCGCAGGACGAGCGCGACCAGCAGCAGCGAGACGGCGCTCAGCGCGACGCCTGCGTGGAACGAGCGCGGCACGTAGACCATCTCGACCTCGTGCTCGCCCGCCGGCAGCGCGACGCCGCGGAACGCGGTGTCGACGAGCAGCGTCGGCACGGCCTCTCCGTCGAGCAGCGTCCGCCAGCCGGGATAGGCGACCTCGCTCGAGACCAGGATCGCGGGCCGCGGCGCCACGACGCGCAGCCGGATCGCGTGCGCGCTGGTGCTCCGCACCGTGACGCGCGGATCGCCCGCCGCATCGCCGGCGCGCGGCGCCGGCGGCAGGGCGGCGTCGTCCGCGGCGCTCAGCAGCACGCGGCGCGCGGGGTCGAAGTCCGGCGCCAGCAGCCGGGCGCGCCCTTCCTCTCGTGTCGCGTACAGGTCCGCCTGCTCGACGACGTAGAAGCGCGGCAGCGCGCGCGGGTTCGCGTACAGCGTGAGGCCGTCCTCGCTGGCGAGCGGCTCGTAGGGCGGCGGCAGCTCGGCGTTCGCCAGCACGAGCCCGACGTTCAGCAGGTCGAGGAGCCGCGTCGACGCGACCTGCGGGTCGCGGAAGGCGCGGAAGTACTTGCTGTTGTTGACCGCCTGGTCGTCGGCCGCGGCGGCGAGGTCGAGGAAGCCGCTCACGCCAGCGGCGCTCGCGCCGTGCACGTCGTCGACGCCGAGGAGCTGCAGCGTGTTCGCGGGCAGCGCCTGGCGGAGCGCGAGCAGGATGCGCGCGATCCGGACGTCGCCCTGCGCGTCGCGTGCCCGCAGCAGCGCCTGCTCGAGCGCCGTCCGGCCGAAGACGGGCGGGTACTGCATCGGGTTGAAGCGCCAGCCGAAGAGCAGCAGCGGCACGACCAGCAGCACCGTCCAGCACGCGAGCGCGACGGCGCGCGGCAGCCTGCGTAGGCGCGGCAGGAGCACGAGCAGCGCGCAGCCGACGGCGAGGCCGACGGTCGCGACGACCTGCGGCCCGAGCGCGTCCGCGTAGACCGTCCAGCGGACGCGCGCGTCGGCGAGCCAGGCGGCGAGGTCGGCGCGCGCCGCGGCGTCGACGACGCGCGGC
>JBFMAS010000353.1:0-4662 GCA_040755575.1 Thermodesulfobacteriota bacterium | reverse complement strand
CCCCGCGACGCAGGCGGCGCAGCTCGCGCGCGAGCGGCGCCGCGCGCTGGTCGCGGCGCTGACCGACCTCGAGCTGCCGGTCGTCGGCACGCGCGGCTGGGACCACGCCGAGGTGACGATGGGCGGCGTGCCGCTCGCCGAGGTCGACTACCGCACGATGGCGTCGCGCCGCACGCCGGGCCTCTTCCTCGCCGGCGAGATCCTCGACTGCGACGGCCGCATCGGCGGCTTCAACTTCCAGTGGGCGTGGGCGACGGGCTTCCTCGCGGGCCGCGCGGCGGTGCGCTCGCTCGGGGAGCGCAAGTGAAGCGGTCGGCGCAGCGTCGCGGGGTGCGCGCGAGCCGCCGAGCGGCCGCGCGCCAGGAGGTGGCAGCCCCGCGCGCGCGCCCACGCGCCGGTTTCGGGTTCAGCCGGCTGGCCGAGGCTCCTCGCTCGACGCCTCGATGCGGACGCCGAGCGGACCGCGCGGGACGACGAACCGTCGCTCGCGGCCGTCGCGCAGCACCGAGATCGACGTCGCGTCACCCGCCGTGCCGCCGGTCGTCGCCGTGCGAAGCTCCTCGGGGTCGAACACGCGTTGCTCGCCGTAGCCGAGGATGACGTCGCCGGGCCGCAGGCCGGCGGTCGCCGCAGCCGACCCGCCGATCACGTCGCCAACGCGCACGCGGTTCGGCCGCCCTGTGCTGTACAGGAGCCAGTCGTAGAAGTCCTCGCCGAGCTCACTGCGCGCTTCCCCGACGACAGCATCCACGTCGACGTCCTCTTCGCGGAAGCGCGGCGTGTCGAGCCAGCCCTCGCGCGCCGCGACGTCGCGCAGGTAGAGCCGATCGAGCTCGACCTGATCGATCTTCTCCTTGAACGCGCGCACCCGATCCTCCGGGAAGCCCGCGGCGACCAGCCTGTCGACGTCGATCCCCTGCGGGCGGCGTTCCTCGCTCCGCCCGTCTTCATCGGACGCGACGCGCGCTCGCGCGTCGGACCGGCCGTCGCCGTCGCTTGCACGCGCGGCGCCGCTCCGCACGGGCCGCTCCGCCATCTGTCCACGCAGCTCGGCGACCTCCATGGCGAGCGCAGCGCGCTGCTCGCGCTCGCGCTGCAGCGCCTCGTCCAGACGCTGGAGGCGCGCCTCGTAGGCTGCGATCGGGAGACGCGGGCCACCGCCGTCGGCCGTTGTCGAGGGCTCGGTGTGCGTCGGGCGCGTGCGAAGCGCGAAGGCGCCGAGCGCGACGGCCAGGCAGAGCGCGAGGGCGATCCCATACGATGCGCGTCGGGTCATCGAGAGCTCCGATCTCGAGGAGAAGCCACCACTCCGCAGGATAGAGGGCCGCGTCCGACGAGCAAGCGGAAGCCGACGCGAGCGCCTCGGGCGCTCGGCCGCCCGCGGCGGCGAGGCGCCTTCGGCACGCGGGGCCGCGGCCAGGTGCCGGTGCCAGCGGTACAAGCGACCTCCTCTTCTCCGCCTGCCGTCGACCGTCACCGACCCGGCGGCGCACGACCGCGCCGTTTTTTCCCGGGTTCGCTTCCTCCGCACGCGCACCCGCCGCCGCATCGCGGTTGACAGCCTTCTCGGCCGCGCCCTACTGTCGCCGCCGCGCGAGCGCCCCGACGAGAGGACCGACGGACGACGATGCCACTCCTCTACCGACGCAGGACCTTCCTGCAGCTCCTCGCGGCGAGCGGCGCCGCGACCGCTCTGCCCTGGCTGCCGGGCTGCAGCGACCGCGCGTCTGGTGGCGCGGCGGCGCGCTTCTTCACCCCCGAGGAGCGCGCGGTGATCGAGCAGCTCGCCGCGGCGGTGCTCCCCGAGGGCGGCACGGTGGGCGCGCTCGGCACGGACGCGGTCGAGTACATCGACCGCTGGCTCGCGGCGTTCGACGACGCTCCGCCGGCGATCTATCGGGGCGGTCCGTTCAGCGGCCGCACGCCCTTTCCCGATCCCGCGACCGGCATGCCGAGCGACGACTTCCCCGACGACGCCTTCCTCGAGATCCTGCCGCCGACGCGCATGCAGGAGCTGTCGTTCCGCATCGAGCTGCTCGGCGCCGCGTCGGTCGCGAACGGCAACGTCAACGCGGCGCTCGCGGCGAGCGATCCCGGCGCGCCGCTCACCGGGACGTGGCCCGGGCTGCGCGCGCTCTACCGTCAGGCGGTCGTCGACCTGAACGCGTATGCGACGGCGCAGGGCGCGCCCGACTTCGCCTCGCTCGACGACGCGCAGAAGCTCGCCGCGATGAGCGCGGTCGATGCGCGCTTCGCCGACGCGTTCCTCGCGAACCTCGCCGAGGGCATGTTCTCGGCGCCCGAGTACGGCGGCAACCGCGACCTCGCCGGCTGGCGCGACTACGCCTTCGACGGCGACAGCCAGCCGCTCGGCCACACGCTGTTCGACGCGACGACCGAGACGCTCTACGACCGTCCCGACCAGCCGAACCAGACGCTCGACCCCGCCCGGCCGAACGACGGCCTCGAGCCCGAGGTCGAGAGCTTCGTCGCCACGATCACGCTCGCCCAGGGCGGCATGCGCTTCTTCTAGCTCGACGCAACCGACCATGGCCCTGCCCTCCCGCGTCCCGAACGTCCTCGGCGAAACGAGCCTCGAGCGCTTCGACGCGATCGTGATCGGCTTCGGCGCCGGCGGCGGCGCGGCGACGCGCGTGCTCGCGACGAACGGGCTCAAGGTGTGCGTGCTCGAAGCGGGCAACAACTACTTCCTCGGCCTCGACGACCCGGCGCCCGGCAACCCGGTGTCGCTGTTCTCGAACGACGAGCTGAAGCTCAGCGCGCGCGAGCTGATCCGCCAGCAGGCGCGCGTCGAGCCGCGCACCTTCCGCGAGTCGGAGGCCGACGGTCCGCGCCGATTGATCGGCGAGGTGCAGAACCTGCCCAAGACGGTCGGCGGCGGCTGGGTGCACGCCGACATGAAGACGCCGCGCTTCACCGAGCTCGACTTCCGCCTCGGCACGCTTCTCGGCGACGTGCCGGGCGCGAGCTTCGCCGACTGGCCGCTCGACTACGCGGAGCTCGAGCCCTACTACGCCGCGACCGAGCGCCTGATCGGCGTCGCCGGCGACGCGTCGGCCGATCCCTTCGCGGCGCCGCGCTCGGGCCCGTACCCGATGCCGCCCGGCGCGCGGATGTACGTCGACAGCGTGCTCGCGGACGGCGCGCGCAAGCTCGGCCTCAACCCCTATCCCTATCCCGGCGCCCAGACTACGCGCTTCTACCGCGACCGCCCGCCGTGCAACGACTGCGGCTTCTGCAGCGGCTACGGCTGCCCGATCAACGCCAAGGGCTCGGTCGCGATGCAGCGCGACGCGCTGCTCACCGGCAACGTCCAGGTGCGCTACAACGCGATCGCGACGCGGCTCGTGACCGACGCCTCGCGCCGCCGCGTCACCTCCGTCGAGTACCTCGACCCCGACGGCAACCCCGCGAGCGTCAGCGCCGACCGCGTGCTGCTCGCCGCGAGCCCGATCGAGTCGACGCGCCTTCTCCTGATGTCGGACCCCGGCGGGCCGGGGCTCGGCAACTCCTCGGGGCTCGTCGGCCGCAACCTGATGTTCCACCACCAGACGATCGGCGTCGGCATCTACCGCCAGGACTTCCACGGCGAGCGCGGCAAGTCGGTGTCGGGCGGCTTCTCGGACTTCCGCGGCGTGCCGAACGACCCCGAGCGCCCGCTCGGCGGCGTCGTCGAGTTCGGCACCAACTCGGAGAAGATCGTCGACGCCATGCAGTACATGAGCCTCGGCTTCCGCGGCGAGGCGCTGAAGAGCTACCTCCGCTCGAGCCCGTTCGGACGCCACATCGCGGTGCTGATCATGCAGGGCGAGGACGCGCCGCAGCCGACCAACCGCGTCGACCTCGACCCCGACGTCAAGGACATTAACGGGCTGCCCGTGCCGCGGATCACCTACGCGCCGCACCCCTTCGAGATCACGGCGCGCATGTTCTACGCCCCGAAGCTGATCGCGCTGCACGGTGCCGCAGGCGCGCAGTTCGCCTTCGTCGCGCCGAACTACGACGGCGGCCCGACGCCGACCACGTCGCACATCATGGGCACCATGCGCATGGGGAACGACCCGGCGCTGTCGGTCACCGACCGCTTCTGCCGCTTCCACGACGTCGACAACCTCTACAGCGCCGACGGCGCGCCGTTCCCGACGGGCTCGGGCTACAACCCGACCCTGACGATCCAGGCGCTCGCGCTGCGCACGGCGGGGGCGATCGTCGATCCGCTGCGGCCCGAGGCGGTGGTCGAGAAGAGCGTCACCTTGCGCGGCGGCCGCGCGTCCTCCAAGCCTGCTGCGTGAGCCGCCTCGCCCATCGCCTCACCGAGGTCGGCGCCCTCTGCTGGCGCGTCGCGCCCGCCCGCCTGAAGCGCACGGAGCTCGCGCGCAAGCTCTTCGGCGACGCCGAGCTGCGCGCGCGCTATCGCACCGGCCCGAGGTTCACCGAGGCGATCCTGCGCTGGATGGAGCCGAACCGCGGCCACACGATGTACGACGTCTGGCTCGACTACGCGCTCAGCACGAACCTGCGCGGCGCGTGGGTCGTCGACGTGCTGCAGCAGTACCAGCCCGTGCGCGGCCGGCGCGCGCTCGACGTCGGCTGCGCCTACGGCGGCTTCAGCGTCGCCTTCGCGGAGGCCGGCGGTCGCGC
>JBFMAS010000352.1:0-3451 GCA_040755575.1 Thermodesulfobacteriota bacterium | reverse complement strand
GGCGCGGACCGCGCGATCTGCTGCTCCCGCCGCGCAGCGGCGGCAGCCTCGGCGGCGGCATCGGCGCGATCGGGATCCGTCGATGAGGGGACGCGTGCCTCGCTTTGCTCGCGCGCTGCGCGGCCTGCTCGCCGCGCTGGCCGCCCTGACGTCGATCGCGGCGACGCTCGGTGAGGCGGCGGCGCAGCCGCGCGGCCGCCACCCGAACCTGCTGCTCAACCAGCGCGAGATCGAGGAGCTGCGCGCCGTCCTCGCGAGCGGCGAGGCACCCGGCTACTTGACGGCGGCCTTCCAGGCGACGCTCGACGGCGCACCGCGCGGCGACGGCGTCGAGACCAGCTTCTCGCCGTCGATCTACACGGACGACTGGCACGACCGCTACCAGGCGGCGCTGCTCGACGGCACGCGCGCCTCGGACGCGGGCCTCGCCTGGGCGCTGACCGGCGACGTCGAGTACGCGCGCGCCGCGCGCACGATCCTGCTCGCGTGGACGCAGGCGACGGTCGGCGGCAACCGCGATCACGGCGTCGCCGACATGGGCTTCATCGGCCTCGCCTGGGCGTACGACCTGATCTTCCTCGCGGGCGTCCTGAGCCACGACGAGCAGCAGCGCATCGAGGACTGGCTCCTGCGCGTCGCGGCGCCGCTCGACGCGAGCTGGCACCCGGGCGGGCCGGCACCCGAGTACTACGACGACCACTACGGCCACGCCGGCTACCAGAACGAGTTCGCGTGGAACAATCTGCTGTACGGCGCGGTCGGCTTCGTCACCGGCGACCCGCAGCGCGTCGCCTGGGCGACGTCGCAGCAGTGGCCGTACGAGGACTTCGGCCGCCACCCGGAGTTCGCCGACGGCAACCCGCGCAGCCTGCGCGAGTTCATCCGCGGCGCGATCTACCGCGACTCGGACCGCATCGTCGATCAGGACACGTCGGCGTTCGTCGACGGACGCCAGGTGGTGCCCGACTTCCGCGGCCAGCCGGTGCCGAACGGCTCGATGTACGACTTCTGGCACCGCGGCCCGAGCCCCGAGGGCGGCGGGCTCGGGCAGGGCTACCAGATGTTCACCCTGCAGGCGATGGCGTTGCTCGCCGAGATGGCGTGGCACGCGGGCGACGACGTGTTCTCGTGGACGGCGCCGAACGGCAACCGGCTGAAGGACGGCTTCGACTTCGCGCGCATGTTCGCGGCGAGCGCCAACCACCCGGTCGAGGACCGCCAGTCCGTGTTCCTCTACGAGCTCGCCTGGAGCCACTACGGCGACCCGGCCGACCTCGAGCTGCTCGACTCCTCGGGCCTGCGGGCGGAGCCCTCGGGACACTTCATGCGGCACAAGTTCGCGCTGGTCGGCTACGCGGCGCGGCGCGAGCGGCGGCTCGGCGCGATCCAGGGCGTCACCTTCACCGACAGCGGCGGCGTGGCGGCGGTCTCCGCGCCCGTCTTCCTCGGCGAGCCCGGCGCCGGCATCACCCGCGTCGACTCGAGCGCGACGTGGGGCTTCGGCGGCCTGCCGCGCGGCACGTACCAGGTGGCCAGCTCGCTGCCCGAGGGCTTCACCAGCGCCGAGCACAGCGTGTGCGCGCCAGGCGAGACCGGCGCCTGCCACGCCGACTGGCAGCCGGGGCTGGTCGCGACGGTCGAGGTCCCGGAGGGCACCTTCGTCGACGTGTGGTGGCGCTTCCGCTGAGCTGCGGACGGCGCGCGGGCGCTCAGCGCAGTCCGAGGCGCCGGCGCGCCGCGGATCCGATGCTCTGCTTGACGTCGTGCCAGCGCGCCCACGGATCCTCGCGCTCGCCGAGGACGCGCGGCAGCGTCGTGATCGTGAAGTCCTGCGGGTCGAGGCCACGCTCGAGCTCCTGCCACGACACGGGCGTCGCCACGGTCGCGTTGGGACGCGCGCGCGGCGAGTACGCGGCGATCGCGGTCGCGCCGCGCGCGTTGCGCAGGTAGTCGATCAGGATCTTCCTCTTGCGGCCCGCCTTGGCTGCGTTGGTCGTGTAGAGCTCGGGCCGATCCGACACGAGGCGCTCGGCGACCGCCTTCGCGAATGCCTTGAAGTCGTCCCACTCGATACGGCGCGCGACCGGCGCGACGACGTGCAGCCCCTTGCCGCCGGTGGTCTTGACGAAGGTCTCGAGGCCGAGCTCGGCGAGACGCCGGCGCAGCTCGAGCGCCGTGTCGACGACCACGTCCCACGGCAGCTCGGGGTCCGGGTCGATGTCGAGCACCAGCAGGTCCGGGCGCTCGACCTGGTCCGCGTGGCAGCCCCAGTGGTGGATCTCGAGCGTGCCGAGCTGCGCGAGCGCGACCAGGCCCGACAGGTCCTCGACCATCATGTAGTGCGCGACGCCGCCGCCCTCGCGGATCGCGATGCGCCGGATCGCGTCGGGGACGCCCTGCCCTTCCCTCGCGTGCTTCTGGAAGAAGCACTGCTTGTGGTGGCCATTCGGGCAGCGCACCAGCGTCAAGGGCCGCCGCGCCGCGTGCTCGAGCAGCGGCTCGGCGACGACGGCGAGGTACGCGGTGAGCGCCGCCTTGGTGAGCGCCGCCTCGGGATAGAGCACCTTGTCGAGGTTGGTGAGCTTGACGTCCACCGGCAGCGCCCGCACGAGATCGAACAGGCTCTCGCCGCCCGACCCGTCGTCGCCCGCGCCGTCGTCGGCGCCGCGCCTGCGCCCGGCGCGCGTGCGGCCGCCCTGCTCCGACGCCGGCCGGTTCGAGTGCCACAGCCGGTCGCGCGCCTCGCCGACCTCCTCCAGGGTGCGGCCGGTCGCGACGCTCTCCGGACGCTCCCGCACGATGTCGGTACGCTCGCTCGCGGCCTCGTCGCGCCCCTTGAACAGCAGCCAGCTCTCGTGCCGGTCGTCCCGTCCCCGGCCGCTCGTGCGCACGAGATGCCAGCGCCCGTGGAGCTTCTCGCCGTCGAGCTCGAAGGTGAGCCGTCCGCGGCGCAGCCCCTGCTCGGCGTCGTCCTCGGGCTTCCAGGTGCCGCGGTCCCACACGACGACCGTGCCGCCGCCGTACTCGCCCGCCGGGATGACGCCCTCGAAGTCGGCGTACTCGAGCGGGTGGTCCTCCGTGCGCACCGCGAGCCGGCGCGTCGCGGGATCGAGGCTCGGCCCCTTCGGCACCGACCAGCTCAGCAGCACGCCGTCGTGCTCGAGGCGGAAGTCGTAGTGCAGGTTGCGCGCCGCGTGCTTCTGGACGACGAACTGAGGCCCGCGCGCCCGGCGCGTGCGCGCCCGCGCGGTCCCGCCGGCGGGCTCGGGCGTCTTCTCGAAGCGCCGCTTGGCGCGATAGGTCGCGAGCCGCGCCTCGGCGGAGGTCTTGCCGCCGCCCGTCTTCTTCGCGCGCGCGGCGCTCGCCGTGCGAGCGCGGCGCGGGCTGCCGACGCGTGCGCCTGTCTTCATCACGGTCGCGTCCATCGTGCCACCGGAGCGGCGCTGGCGCG
>JBFMAS010000351.1:0-17028 GCA_040755575.1 Thermodesulfobacteriota bacterium | reverse complement strand
TCGGAGGCGGCTTCCTGGTCGTGCCGGCCCTGTCGCTCGTCGTCGGCCTCGGCATCGCCGAGTCGGTCGCGACGTCGCTCCTGGTGATCGCGCTCAACTCCGCCGCGGGGCTGCTCGGGCACGCCTGGTACGGCACCGTCGACTGGCAGCTCGGGGCGCGGGTGGCGGCGGCCGCTCTGCTCGGTGGGCTCTTGACGCTGCCGCTCGCGCGCCGCATCGCCGCCCCGGCGCTGCAGCGTGCCTTCGCCGGCGTGCTGCTCGTCACCGGCGCGGCGATGCTCGTCGGCAGCCTGCGCGCGACGCTCGCGTGAGCTCGTCCCGCGGTCGGCGCGGAGCGCGCGGCCTCTGCCCGACGGGGCGAGCGGACGGGTCCGGTCAGGCGAGCTCGAGCCTCTCGCCCACCATGCGCTCGGACATCTCCCACAGCCGTCGCGCCGCTTCCGGGTCGCGCGCCCAAGGCGCGTGCTCGTCGCTGATGGCGCAGTCGGCGAGGTACGTGCCGCCGCGCGACGCGAGCTCGGGCGCGGTGGCGGCCCACACCGTGGTCGCGGCACCGGCCGCGACCGACTTGAACGGCGGCAAGCCGCCGCCCGGCGCGTCCTTTGCCATCGCCTGCAGCGCGGCGACGTCCTCGGCGGTGAGGTGACGGCCGAGCTCGGTCATGATCATCCCCGGGTGAACGGCGTACGCGTGCACGCCGCGCGGACCGAGCCGGCGCTCGAGCTCGACGGTGAACAGCACGTTCGCCGTCTTCGATTGACCGTAGGCCGCCCACTTGTCGTAGGCGCGGCGCTCGAAGCCGGGGTCGTCCCAGCCGACGTCGGAGATGACGTGCCCGCCGGAGCTCAGGTTCACGACGCGCGCCGGCGCGCCCGCGACGAGCGCCGGGGCGAGCAGGCAGGTGAGGAGGAAGTGGCCGAGGTGGTTGGTGCCGAGCTGCAGCTCGAAGCCGTCCGCGGTCCGCAGGAACGGCGTCGCCATGACGCCCGCGTTGTTGATCAGCAGATCGAGGCGGTCGTGCGTCGCGAGGAAGCGGGCCGCGGCACGCCGGACGCTCGCCAGCGACGCGAGATCGAGCTCGAGGGTGTCGAGCTCGGCGCCGGGGACGCGCTCGCGGATGGTGCGCAGCGCGGCCTCGGTCTTCGCCGCGTCGCGTGCCGCGAGGACCACGGCCGCGCCCGCTGCGGCGAGCGCACGCGCCGTCTCGAGGCCGAGGCCGCCCGACGCGCCCGTCACCAGCGCGAGCTCGCCCGACAGGTCGACGCCGCGCAGGACCTCGTCGGTGGTGGTGTCCGCGCCGTGCTTCGCCGTGCTGCTCATGCCGCGACCCTGCCACGGAGCGCGCAGGAATGCATTCGTCCGCACGATTGCAGACGACCGCGCGCCGAACGGCGACGGCACCACGACGGTGGAAACGCGCAGCCGCCGCAGTGCAAACGCTGCGGCGAAATCCTTTGCCTGAAATCCGGTTTCGCGGGATAGACGGGACGCACGGAGGAGCGAACGTGGCCAAGGTCGCCGTCGAGCTTCGTCCCGCCCGGGGTGCGCGCGCCCGGCGCGCTGCGCGTCGCGCGCTGCTCGCTGCCGCGCTCGCGCTCGTCGCGACGGCGTGCTCCTCGCCGCAGGCGCTCGAGACCGCACCCACCGCGCGCGTCGAGCGCCGGCGCATCGAGCGCATCGTCGTCGCCACCGGAACGATCGAGCCCGAGAACGAGGTCGAGGTGCGCTCGCGCATCTCGGGCATCGTCGAGAGGATCCACGTCGAGGCGGGCGACCGCGTCGAGCGCAGTCGCCCGCTGATCGAGCTCGAGCGCGAGCTGCTCGCGGCCCAGGCGGCCGAGGCCCGCGCCCGGCTGTCGGGCTCGAAGGCGGAGCTCGCGCGGGCTGCCTCGGAGCTGCGCCGCGCCGTCAAGCTGAAGCACGGCGGGACGATGTCGGCGAGCGAGGAGGAGGACGCGATCACCCGCCAGCAGAGCGCGCAGGCGGCGGCGGCGCGCGACCAGGCGGTGCTGGACACGCTCGAGATCCAGCTCGGCTACGCGACCGTGGTCGCGCCGATGGACGGGACCATCCTCGACGTCGACGTGGAGATCGGCACCGCGGTCGCCTCGGTGGTCTCGGTGACCGGCGGGACGCGGCTCCTGACCATCGCCGACGACCGCAAGCTCCACCTCGAGGGGCTGGTCGACGAGAACGACGTCGCCTGGGTCGAGGTCGGGCAGCCGGCGCGGGTGCGGACGGAAGCGTTCCCCGGCAGGACGTTCGCCGCCGAGGTGCGGAAGATCAAGCCGCTCGGCGAGCGCCAGCAGAACGTCACGTACTTCGAGGTCGAGGTCCTGATCACCGACCCCGACGCGGCGAAGCTCCGGCCGCGGATGTCGGCCGACGCCGACATCGTGAGCGAGGTGGTGGAGGACGCGCTGGTGGTGCCGGAGACGGCGCTGCTCTACGACCGCGAGCGGATCTACGTCGAGCGCCGCGTGACGGGCGACGAGGCGCGCTTCGAGGAGGCGACGATCCGGGTCGGCGTCCTCGAGGCCGGGCGGGCGCAGGTGCTCGAGGGCGTCGCTGCAGGCGACGAGGTACGGCTCAAGTGAGCGCCGCCGCGACCGCGCCAGCGCGAGACGCGAACGCGCCCGTCATCGAGCTCAGGGGCATCCGCAAGAGCTACGCCTCGGGGCGCTTCGCGGTCGAGGCCCTGCGCGGCATCGACCTGCTGATCGGGCAGGGCGAGCTGGTGGCGATCATGGGCCCGTCGGGCTCGGGGAAGACGACGCTGATGGAGATCCTCGGCTGCCTCCTCCAGCCGACCGCCGGCAGCTACCTGTTCCGCGGCACGCCGGTCGAGGCGATCCCGCCCGACGGCCTCGCCGCGCTGCGCGGCCGCGAGATCGGCTTCGTCTTCCAGAGCTTCAACCTGCTGCCGCGTCTCTCGGCGCTCGAGAACGTCGAGCTGCCGCTCGGCTACTGCGGCGTGCCGCGCCGCGAGCGCCGCGCGCGCGCCGCCCGGGCGCTCGAGCGCGTCGGCCTCGGCGAGCGCGGGCGCCACCGGCCGGCGGAGCTCTCCGGGGGCGAGCGCCAGCGGGTCGCGATCGCACGCGCGCTGGTGAACGAGCCGAGCGTCGTGCTCGCCGACGAGCCGACGGGCAACCTCGACACGCACACCGGCGAGGCGATCCTCGAGCTCCTGACGTCGCTCCGGCGCGACGGCGCGACGGTGGTGATGGTGACGCACGACCCGCGGATCGGCGAGCGCGTCGAGCGCCTGGTCGAGATCCGCGACGGGCGCATCGAGCGGGACGGGAGTGCGGAATGCGGGTAGGTAGCCGAAGAGCGACGGACGAATTCCTCGAGGCCGCCGTCGCGGAGGCGGAGGCCGGGCTCGCCGAGGGCGGCATCCCGATCGGCTCGGTGCTCGTGCACGACGGCCGGATCGTCGGCCGCGGGCACAACCGCCGCGTGCAGCGCGGCAGCGCGGTCCTGCACGGCGAGATGGACGCGCTCGAGCACGCCGGACGGCTCCCGGCCGCGGTGTACGCGAGGAGCGTGCTCTACACGACGCTCTCGCCGTGCGCGATGTGCTCGGGCGCGATCCTGCTCTACCGCATCCCGCGCGTCGTGATCGGCGAGAACGTGACCTTCCGTGGCGAGGAGGACCTGCTGCGCTCCCGGGGCGTCGAGCTCGACGTCGTCCAGGACGAGCGCTGCATCGCGATGATGCGGCGGTTCATCGCCGAGCACCCCGAGCTGTGGAACGAGGACATCGGCGTGTGAGCCGCGAGCGGACGCGGGGTCCCCGGGCGCGCCCCGCGCGCGCGGAGCGGGGCTGAGCATGCGCGTCTTCGAGGCCGCGCACGAGGCGCTGCGCACGCTCCGCGTGAGCTGGGTGCGCACCGCGCTCACGCTGTTCGGCATCGTCTGGGGCACGGCGTCGGTCGTCTTCCTGATCTCCTGGGGGCTCGGCGTCCGCGCGATGATGGAGGAGTGCTACGGCCGCGTCGGCCGCAACCTGGTGCAGGTCTTCCCGGGCCAGATCGGCGCGGAGTTCACGCCGGCCGCGGACCGGCGCGAGCTGTGGTTCACGCTCGACGACGTCGCGGCGGTGCGCGAGCGCGTGCGCCTCTCGACCCTCGTGCTGCCGGAGTCGCAGGCCTTCCGCGAGGTCGGCTTCCGGCAGACGACGACGAGCCTCAACATCCGCGGCGTGGTGCCCGAGAACGTCGCGCTGCGCGGCGTCAGGATCGCCGCCGGTCGGCCGATCACGCGTGACGACCTGAGCCACCGCCGCCGCGTCGCGGTCCTCGGCACCAAGGCGCGCGAGCGGCTCCTGGGCCCGCACGGCGGCGTCGGCAGCACGATCCGCATCGCGGGGCGGCCGTTCACGGTGATCGGCCTCCTCGGGCGCGTCGGCATGCAGCTCTGGCAGGACGGTCCGAGCTCGCTCGACGAGCAGGTGTGGATCCCGTTCTCGACCCTCGCCGGCTTCGGCAAGCGCCGCGGCCACGACGGCGAGGTGGTCGACAACATCATGCTGAGCGTCCTTGACCGGAGGACGCGCAAGGCGGCGGAGCGCGAGGTGCGCGCGATCCTCGCGGAGCGGCTGCGCGTCTCGGCCGACGACGAGGAGGCGATCCGCATCATGAGCCCGCTCGACGCGCTGGAGAAGATCCCGCTCGACGACATGAGCGGGCTGCTGTTCGCGCTCGGCGCGACGACGCTCGTGATCGGCGGCGTCGGCATCCTCACCATGATGCTCGACTCGGTGCAGCAGCGCCGGCAGGAGATCGGCGTCCGCCTCGCGGTCGGCGCGCGCCGCCGCGACATCCTGACGCAGTTCTTCCTCGAGACCTTCGTCATCACCGGGCTCGGCGGGCTCCTCGGCATCGCGCTCGGGCTCGCCGGGTGCCTCGCGCTCGCGCGCCTCGCCGCGGCGGATCTGATCCCGCAGCCGATCGTGCGCTGGCAGACGGTCGCGATCGCGCTCGCCGTCATGACGGCCGTCGGCTTCGCCTCGGGGCTCGTCCCGGCGCGCCGCGCGGCGCGCGTCGATCCCTCGCTCACGCTGCGCACGGAGTGAGCGATGCTGCGCGACCTCCTCTCGACCACCCTGCGCAGCGTCTGGGCGCACGCCTTCCGCTTCGCGCTCACCGCGCTCGGCATCGTCTGGGGCGCCGCGATGCTGACCTACCTCTCGGCGATGGCCGACGGCTACGACCGGCACTTCGAGGCGCAGATCGACAAGCTCGGGCAGCGCATCGTGTTCCTCTTCCCGGGCGTCGCGACCAAGCTGCACGTCGGGCAGCGCGGCGCGCGTCCGGTCGAGCTCGAGCGCGAGGACGTGGACCGCGTCGCGGCGCTGCACGCCGTCGAGCGCGCGGCGCCGAACCTCTGGCTCGGTCCGCGCGTCGTGCGCGCCGCCGGCAGGACGAAGCTCGTCCACACCTACGGCGGCTCCGAGGAGACGGCGGCGCTGCGCAGCTTCGAGATGGCCGCGGGACGCTTCCTCGGGCGCCGCGACGTCGACCTCGCGCGGAACGTCGTGGTCCTGGGGCCGCGCGCGGCGGAGCGTCTGTTCGCCGGCGCGCCCGCCGTCGGCCGGACGGTGCACGTCGAGGGGATTCCGTTCGAGGTCATCGGCGTCGCGCGCGCGAAGGGCGACCAGCTCCTGTTCATGGGGCCGCTCGACGACGAGGTCGCGTTCGTCCCCTTCACCACGGCGCGGACCTGGTTCACGCGCACCGACGTCGTCGACCAGCTCGTCTTCGCGCCGCTCACGCGCGAGGGGAGCTGGGATGCGGTGCGCCTGGTGCGCGCGACGCTCGGCCGCCACCACGGCTTCCGCCAGGACGACGACGCCGCGATGGGCTACTTCAACGTGCAGGAGGCGGTCGACATCGTGCATGGCCTGCTGCTCGCGCTGCGGCTGTTCCTCACAGCGGCGAGCCTGGTGACGCTGTTCGCAGGTGCGGTCGGCGTGATGAACATCATGCTCGTCATGGTCGCCGAGCGGACGCGCGAGATCGGGCTCAAGAAGGCGATCGGAGCCTCCAACCGGAGGATCTTCCTCGAGGTGGTCGCCGAGACGCTCCTCGTCACCGCGCTGGCGGGGCTCGTCGGCGTGCTCCTCGCCTGGCTCGGCGTCGAGCTGAGCGCGCGCGGGATCGCACCCGGACAGACGATGCAGGGGCCGCCGCTGCTCGCCGCGCGCCGCGTCGTGGTGATCCTCGTGACCCTGATCGGCGTCGCGCTCGCGAGCGCCGTGCTGCCCGCGCTGCGCGCGATCCGCACCGACCCGGCGTCCGCGCTGCGGGCGACGTGAGCGGCGGCCGGGCTCCTGTCAGCCCGGGGCTTGTCGCGGCGGCGCCGATCGGATACGGATTGGATCATCAGAATGATCCAGATTCGATCCGCACGGCATCCGTACGACGCGCCCGAGGTGGCGGCGAGCGCGCTGTCCGCGCTGACCCGCGCCGACGCGATGGGGCTCATCCCGGCTGACGACCGCATCGAGCGGCTCGACGCGCAGACCATGCGCCGGGTGACGCGGCGGATCGCGGACCGCGGCATCGGCAAGGCGCTGGTGCTCGAGCTCGACAGCGCGCGCGCCCGCCGCGCCGGCGAGCTGCGCCGCATCCTGCGCGAGCTCGTCGCGGTGCTCGAGGAGTCGCCCGTGCCGGACCTCGAGTGGCCGCGCCTGCGCGAGGTGCTCGGGCTCGAGCTGCTGACGAAGCTGGTCGGCGTCTCGCTGCCGAGCGCGCGGCGCTACCTCGCCGGCGAGCGCACGACGCCGGACGACGTCGCGGCGCGCCTGCACTTCGTCGCGCTGGTCGTCGGCGACCTCGCCGGGACGTACGACGAGCTCGGCATCCGGCGCTGGTTCGAGCGCCCGCGCTCGGCGCTCGACGGGCGCACGCCCGGCGAGCTGCTCGGGCACGGCTTCGATCCGGAGGGCGAGGATGCGAAGGCCGTCGCGCGCCTGTCGCGCTCGCTCGCCGGGGCGGCAGCGACGTGATCGGCTTCCGCCACGTCGACGCGCGCTTCCCGTTCCTCTGGGAGAGCGACCAGCAGCCCGCGGGACGCTGGCACGCGGACGGGCAGGGCCCCGTGCAGTACTTCGCCGACACGCCGGACGGCGCGTGGGCGGAGCTCCTGCGCCACGAGGAGATCCGCGACGAGGCGGACCTGGCGACGATCCGGCGCGCGCTGTGGGCGGTCGAGCTGCCCGACGAGCCGCTCGCGAAGCCACGCCTGCCGGCGCGCGTCCTGTGCGGCGGCCGAGGGAGCTACGCCGCGTGCCAGCAGGAGGCGCAGCGCCTGCGCGAGCACGGTGCGAAGGGCCTCGTCGCGCCGTCCGCGGCGCTGCGCGAGGGCGACGCGCGCGGCTGGCGGGTCGCGGGCGGGCTGCAGCCGGGGCGCGAGCGCAGCGGCAAGGTGATCGCGCTGTTCGGCCGGCGCCCCGACCTGGTCGGCTGGTCCGCCGCGGCCGAGGGCCGCCCGCACCGCACGCTGCTCGCCAAGGTGCGGCATTTCGCGCGCGGCTGACCGCGCCCGGCGGCGGCCAGGAGGTAAGGCGAAGGGCGCGTGCCCCTAAAACGCGATCAACGGAGCGACCCCCGCGTAGCGGTAGAGCCCGCCGGCCGAGATGAAGAGCCCGCTCGGCCCGATGATGCCGCCGGCGACGGTGAGCACCCCGAGCGCCCCCGTGACGGCCCAGCGCGCGGACGATGGTGCCGTCGAATCCATGGGGGGCCTCCTCGCGGCAGCGATCGCGGCGCGTACGTTGCCACACGTCACGCGCCCCCGCTGCCCGCGGTTCTTCGTGCGTCGCCGGGTAGTTCTGCGCGGCTGCGATGCAGCGATCGCTACTCGGCGTAGCCGAGCGCGCGCAGCCGCCGCTCCGTGTCCCCGTCGACGACTGCGGGCGTCGGCGCGCCCGCGCGCGGCGCGCTCGCCGCACGGCGGATCGTCTGCGCCGCGTAGCCCGCGAGGACGGCGCGCTCGGCGGCGACGTCGTGCCGCTCGGCGGGGTCCCGCGCGAGGTCGAACACCTCGCTGCCCGACGACGGACCGTCGAGCCGGCGGATCGCCTTCCACGCAGCGGAGGTCACGGCGGCCAGGTCACGGCGCAGGAGCCGCGTGTGGCTCGTCGCCTCGAGCCGCGCCGGATCGACCTCGTCCCCGGCGAGCAGCGATCGTCCCGGCAGCCCCGGCGGGGCCGCGACCGCGAGCTGCTCGAGGACCGTCGGGACGAGGTCGATCTGCCGGGCGAGCGTCGCCACGCGCTCGCCGGCGCGGGCCCCGTCGGGCAGGCGCACGACGAGCGGTACGCGGATCAGCTCCTCGTACAGGGTGTGGCCGTGGTTGAAGCCGCCGTGATCGCGGAACTCCTCGCCGTGGTCGGCCGTCACGACCACCAGCGTCGAGCCGCGCAGTCCCTCGCGGTCGAGCGCGTCGAGCAGCGCGCCGAGGCTCGCGTCGTTGAAGGCGATCTCGGCGTCGTAGGCGGCGACCAGCTCGCGCACCTCGGCCGCGGACAGCGAGGAGGGGTCGCGGTCGAGCTTGCGCCGCAGCTCGGCGGCGTCGAGCAAGTGCGCGGCGTCCGCGCCGCGGCGAAAGCGCGCCCGCAGCTCGGAAGCGGCCGTGTACGGCGCGTGCGGGTCGCTCGCGTGCAGGTAGAGGAAGAACGGCCGCCCGTCGCGCGCCTCGAGCCAGCGCAGGGCCGCCGCGCCGAGCTCGTCGGACAGCACGTGCGACGACTCGCGGTCCGGCTCCTCGGGCAGGTAGACGAAGGTCGCGAAGCCGCGCGCGAAGCCGAAAGGCGCGCTGACGTTGACGTTGCTGACGAACGCCGCCGTCGAGAAGCCCTGCGCGGCAAGCAGCTCGGCGAGCGTCGGCGCGTTCGCCGGCAGCCCCTGACGGAGCCCCGTCGCGCCGTGCGCGAACGGATCGAGGCCGGTGAGCAGCGAGGCCACCGCGGGCCGCGTCCACGACGACTGCGCGACCACGCGCTCGAACAGCACGCCGTCGCGCGCGAGCGCGTCGAGGCGCGGCGACGTCGGCAGGTCGTAGCCGTAGCAGCCGAGGTGGTCGGCGCGCAGCGTGTCGACGACGTAGAGCACGACGTTGATCGGTCGTGCGCCTGCCGGCGACGCGGCCGCCGCTCGCGGCGTCGCCGCGGGCGGCGGCGTGCCGAGCACGCGCGGCGCGACGACGCGCACCGTGCCGCTGCCTTCGGCGACGAGCGACAGGCCGACGGGCCGTCCGGCGTCGTCGCCGAGCGCGAGCTCGATCTCCTGGCGCCGGCCCGACGCCGTCAGCTCGCCGAGCGAGCGCGTCGCGTCGCCGTCGCGGCTCTCGAGCACGCGCAGCCGCGGGGCCGCGCCGTCTGGTGCCGGGTCGACGGCCAGGCGCAGCCGCGCGCTCCCCGGCAGGCGCAGGAAGTAGTCGACGCGCGCACCCGCGGGCAGCAGCAGCGCGTCGCCGTCGGTCGAGGCGCGCGCCCGGCGGTCGGCAGCGTCGTCGATCTCGAGCCAGTCGTAGCCGACCGTGCCGTCGGGCACCGCCGGCGCGGTCCGCCCGCGGCGCTCGCGCAGCAGCGGGTGCTCGAGCTCGAGCAGGTTCTCGCCCGCGCGCTGCGCGCGGCGCGGCACGACGAGCTCGAAGACCGCGAGGTCTTCGCCGACGTCGAGCTTGCCGATGCGCTGGCGATTGAGGTGCACCACGACGGGCGCGCGCCGCCTGAGGCGCCGCGGATCGAACGACGACGCGCGCGCCCGGACGCGCAGGCGGCGCTCGCGCGGCTCGTCGAGGCAGAGCCGCAGCGTCGCGCGGCGCTCCGCGACCCAGCCGAGCTGCTCGCCCTCGGCGGCCGCGGCCCAGCCGAGCCCGCGGGCGAGGTCGCCGTCGCGCGTGCCGAGGTCGATGCGGTCGCGCACGCAGCCCGCCTCGGTGTGCGGAAAGGCCTCGACGAGATCGAGCTGCGGCACGAGCGCCGGCTGGTGACGATAGCAGGAAGCGACCAGCAGCGCGACGAGCGCGGCGGCGATCGCCGGGGATCGCGCGCGCGCCGGTGAGGAGAGCCTGGAGTCGGGAGAAGCGAGCAAATCCGAACCCGCGGAGGGGAGCGGACCACGGGCCCGCTCCCCTCGTCCTCGACGCTACGGCGTGCAGCTCAGGTCGAGCAAGTCGCCGTCGATCTTGCCGGGGATCGTCGCCTTGGTCTTGAGCTTCAGCGCCTTCTGGCCGACGCCGAGTGCGACGTCGTAGCGCGGCGTGCAGTCCTCGCCGGGCCCGACCGGAACACCGAGCGCCGCGAGCGCCGCCTCGAGCGCCGCCCGCGCCGCGACCTCGACCGGCTTGGTCGACGTCGCCTTCGGGGCGAGGATCGTCACCGCGCCGACCTGCGCGGCGCTGCACGCGAGGCGCGCGTCCGCGCCGCCGAGGCAGCTCCACAGGTGCAGGCGGCATACGCCGGGAGCGGGCTCGAAGTCGCAGCTCGGATCGTTGTCCTGGCACGACTGCTTGTTGCGCGGCACGCCGATCGGGTCGGCCAGCACGTCGTCGGGGTCGAGCGCCATCGACCACTCGTACGGACAGTCGAACGGCCGCGAGCCGCCGCCGGGGATGCGCAGCGCGGGCGGCGTCTCGACGCAGCCGGTGCTGCACGAGCTCGCCGGCGTGCCGTTGTCCGGTCCGTCGTCGCACTCCTCGCCGCACTGCACGACGCCGTCGCCGCAGCTCCCGCCCGGCGTGCACGACGGGCCGGGCCGGCAGTCGGGCAGCCCCGGATTCACCCCCACCAGCGGCGGGGGCGAGATCGTCCCCGCGAGCAGCGGCGCGCCCTCGCGCACGACGAGCTGGTTCCCGTTGCTCACGAGCTTGCCGACGATCGTCATGGTCTCGCTCGCGCCGAGGAACGTCCCGCCGCCGCGCGTGTCGATCGTGCCCTTCTTCGCGACGTACACGTCGCACCCGGACATGCTCGCGCTCGCGCCCGGTCCTTTGAGATTGACGGAGCCCAGGATCTGGAAGGCGCCGCCCGTGGTCGAGGCGTCGATCGAGCCGCCGCCGTCCGGCGAGCTCATGTTGACGCTGCGCAGCACCACGTCGCCGCCCGCCTGGACGAACATCCCGCCGGCCGACGCGCGCGACAGCCCGACCGCGGAGATCTTCGAGCCCTCGAGCTGCGTCACGCTGCCGCCCGCCTCGATGGACATGAACCCGCTCGGGCAGTACTGCCCGAGGCCGTTCAGCGTGACGATCGCGCCGATCGTCACGTCGCCCGCGACCTCGAAGTCGACGCTCGGGTCGCCGCCGCAGCCGTACGGGCCGGCGCCGGTCGTGCCCGTGCCGAGGACCGTGCCCTCGAGCGACGCGCTGCCGAGCTCGGAGAAGAAGTGGAGGTGCCCGCCCGAGTCCAGGCCGCCGCGGATGTCGACGTTGCCGTCGACCGACGCGTCGCCGCCGCCGTACGCCAGCACCTCGATGACGCCGCCCGAGACGCCCGACGCGACCTCGAGCGTCGCGTCGACCAGCACGTCGCCGCCGTTCGCCTCGAGCATCACGAAGCCGCCCCCGCCGGTCGACCCACCGCCGTTCGCGGCGAGCCGCCCGCGCACCGACAGCGCACCCGAGGACGAGATCCCGATCGAGCCGCCGCTGTTGTAGTAGCCGCCGACCGCCGAGGTGTCGATCACGCCGTCGATCCGGACGTCGCCGGTCGGCGAGGTGTACAGCGAAGCGCTGCCGGCGCACGCGCCGCTGAGCTCGATGCGCGACAGCACGCCCGCGTTCTCCTGCAGGACGATGTCGCCGCCCGCCGTCTCGAGCGACACGCCCGCGCAGTAGGCACCGCCGCCGACGAGACGCGCACCGGCCTCGAGCGTGATCGAGCCGGCGCGGAACGCCGCGTCGTTCACCTGCACGACCGCGGAGCCCGCGAAGACGAGGTCGGTCGTGTCGCCGAAGTCGAGGAACTCGCCGGAGTCGATCGTGTGCGCGCCGGACACCACGCACGGGTTGCCGGTGCAGAGGTCGCTCGGGTCGGTCGCCCGAGCGACGGTCGCGAGCCCGGCGACGAGTCCCGCCACGGCGGCGGCGTGCAGGATGCGGCCGGCGCTCGCGGTCGGGCGCGGTAGCGGGATGGCGCAGCGGCGAAGTGCGTTGGAGCGTACGTCCATGGCGAAGGCCCTCCTGTCGCGCTCCGGCGGCGCGAGCTCGAGCGCGGTCGGCGCGACGTCCGAACGTATCCTCGCTCCGGCGCGATCCGTCAAGCGCTATTTCTGGATGGTTGCGGTCGCTCGTCGAATTCGCATGGCTCGCTCGCGTGCCGCGTCGTCCGGCGAGCGCTCGATTGGTGCAAAGCAACCGATCGGGCGGCTCGGTTGGTGCAAAGCGCCCACTCGCGATACACCTGCACATCGCGATGAAGCCGAGCGAAGGCGTGCCGGCAGCTCCGGCAGCGGGCTCGCGCGCCGCTGCGGCGTACGTGTCCCACGCGCGGACCTGCGATGCGAAGGTGAGCATGTCATGGAGCTCGTGAACGGCGCTTGCTTCGCCTTGACGCTCGCCGCGGCGCTCGGCGCCGGCGTGATCGGCGGCGTGTTCTTCGCCTTCTCGAGCTTCGTCATGAAGGCGCTCGCGCGGCTGCCCGACGCGCACGGCATGACGGCGATGCAGGCCGTCAACGTGACGGTGCTGAACCGCTCGTTCCTCGGCACGTTCCTCGGCACGGGCGTCGTCTGCGTGCTGACCGCGATCGCGGCGGTGCTGCGCTGGCACGAGCCGGGAGCCGGGCTCCTGCTGGCCGGCAGCGTCCTCTACCTCGCCGGCACGCTCGGCGTGACGGTGCTGTTCAACGTGCCGAGGAACGAGGCGCTCGCCGTGGTCGAGCCGGAGGACCCGAACGGCGCCGCGCTGTGGGCCGGCTACGTCGAGAGCTGGACGTTCTGGAACCACGTCCGGACGGGGGCCTCGATCGGCGCCGCGGCCGCCTTCACGCTCGCGCTCTGCGCGTGAGCGGGCGCGATCGCGAGCGCCGGAGACCACGATGGTGAGGCGATACCCGATGCGCCCGCACGACTGGGCGTCGTTCGCCGCGATCGCGGGCTTCGCGCTGCTGATCGACGCGGTCGTACGCGGCAGCGCGCCCTGGGCGATCGTGTGGGCCGTCGGCACGGTCGTTGCCGGCGCGGCGGCCCGGCACTGGAGCCGCAAGTACCCGGCGCCGATGCCGTCCGCGATCCGCTGGGTGCTGCACCTCTCGCCGCACGCCCCGCGCCTGCTGCTGCGGATCCTCCAGCCGAAGAGCGGCGAGCACGTCCTCGAGATCGGCCCCGGCATCGGCCATCACGCGCTCGCGGTGGCGCCGCTGCTGCTGCCGGGCGGCACGCTCGACGTCCTCGACCTGCAGCAGGAGATGCTCGACGCCGTCGCGCGGCGCGCCGCCGCTGCCGGCGTGACGAACGTCGTGCCGCGCCTCGGCAGCGCGCACGAGCTGCCCTACGCCGACGCGACCTTCGACGGCGCGTACCTGAGCGCGGTGCTCGGCGAGATCCCGGACCAGCCGCGGGCGCTGCGCGAGCTGCGCCGCGTGCTGAAGCCGAATGGGCGTCTGGTGATCGCCGAGGTGCTGCTCGACCCGGACTTCGTGTCGCTCGCGACGCTGCGCGACGAGACCGCGCGCGCGGGGTTCGGGTTCGAGACCAAGGCGGGCTCGGCCTTCGCGTACCTCGCGCGCTTCCGCCCGGCGTGAGCGACCGCGCGCGGGACGCCCGTTCGACGTCCTCGTGCCGCTGCCGGAAGCGCTCGTCCGAGACCGTCGCTTCGGCGACGCGCGCGTGGCAACGTCGGAGGATGCCTGACTACAGCCTTTTCGGCGACGAGCACGTGCGCCAGTACGAGGCGACCGGCGGCAAGGTCGGCCACGACTGGAACGGGACGAGCTGCCTCGTCCTGCACACGACCGGACGCAAGTCCGGCGAGACGCGCAAGTTCCCCCTGATCTACGGACGCGACGGCGAGGACTACGTGCTGGTCGCGTCGAAGGGCGGCGCGCCCGACCACCCCGGCTGGTACAAGAACCTGGTCGCGCACCCCGAGGTGAAGATCCAGGTGTGGGACCGCGTGATCCCGGTCACGGCGCGCACCGGGACGCCGCAGGACAAGAAGCGCGTCTGGCCGATCATGACGAAGCAGTGGCCGGCCTACGACGACTACCAGGCCGGCACCAAGCGCGACATCCCGGTCGTGCTGCTGCGCCCGCGCTGAGCGGAGCGAGATTCTCGCCGGGCGATGTCGATCCGCACACCGCCCGGGCGACCAGGGGCGAGAACCCGAGCGCATCGCCGGCGTTCGGCGTGCGCCCGTCGTCCCGCGAAGGAGGAGGAGCAACCATGGCCCGCTACGTCGATGGCTTCGTCATCCCGGTTCCGAAGAGGAACGTCGCGCGCTACCGCGAGATCGCGCGCAAGGCCGGCAAGATCTGGCGCGAGCACGGCGCGCTCGAGTACCGCGAGTGCGTCGGCGACGACCTCGAGGCGAAGAGCACGACGCCGTTCCCGCGCGCCGCGCGCGTCAAGCCGGGCGAGACGGTCGTGTTCTCCTGGATCGTCTACAAGTCGCGCGCCCACCGCGACCGCGTCAATGCCAAGGTCATGAAGGACCCGCGCATCGCCAAGATGGGTCCCGAGACGATGCCCTTCGACGTGAAGCGGATGGTCTACGGCGGCTTCACGACGCTGGTCGACCTGTGACGGCCGCGCACGGGCCGGCGCGCGCGTCGCCCTGCGCACGCCGGCCCCCGCGCGGGCGAGGCGCTCAGGGCACCGCGGCGACGACGTCGCACGTCTTCGCGACGTCGGTGCCCGAGCCGCCGTTGCAGTCGTCGACGCCGGTGCCGCCCTTGAGCGGTCTGGGTGATCTGCGTGTGCGCCAGCTCGGCCGAGCCGGACAGATCCGAGCCGCTCGCGTCGCGCGTCGCGTCGAAGCCGAAGGTGCCGCTCGCGCCGCAGCAGGCGGTCCAGTCGGCGACGTTGCCGTCGAACTTGCCGTTCGGCAGCATCTCCTCGGCCGGCGCCGCGCCGGCGAGGCCGAGGAGGGCCAGGGTCACGAGCATCGTGGGTGTCGCGTTTCGCATGGACGATGTCCTCCGACGAGCCGGGTCGTCCCGGCTCTCGGGGAGGAGGCGTTCCGGCAGCGTGAACCGGGTTCACTCGACGCGTCGCATGGCCGAGGGCGGCGGCGCGTCCTCCATGGCGGCGATCAAGGCGTGCGCGCTGCGATGAGCGAGGCGACGCAAGTGCGACGGCTCTCGCTCGAGGACCTGCCCGCCGTGCTCGCGCTGCAGGCGGCGGTGTCGGGCGACCTGCCCGAAGGCTTCCTCTTCTCCAAGGACGACGACCAGCTCCGCGCGCACCTCGACGGCACGCTCGGCGTCGCCTTCGGCATCGCGCCGCACGACGAGCTGGTCGCGGTCTCGCTGCTGCGCGTCCCGAGCGACGAGCATCCGAACCGCAGCGGCGTCCCGTTCCCGCTCGTCCCGCCCGAGGACTGGCCGACGCGCGCCGGCTTCCTCGCCAACACCATCGTGCACCCGAGCGTGCGCGGTCGCGGCTACCAGCGCGCCCTGCTCGACGTCCGCATCGCCCATGCGGCCGCGGCCGGCATGCGCTGGATCTGCGCCGGCGTCCACCTCGACAACGTCGTGAGCTGGGCGAACCTGCTCGCGCGCGGCATGGTGATCGTCGGCATCCGCTTCGACCCCGGCTACCCCATCATCGGCCTTTTGATGACCGCCCGCGGAGAGGCGCCGGCGTCGGACGCGAGCGACCGGCGCGAGGTCGGGGCGCGCGACGCACGCGCGCACGAGGAGCTGCTGCGGGAGCGCTACGTCGGCGTCGAGATCACCCGGGACGGCACGGTGATCTACCAGCGTCTGGCGCTGCCGTTGCGAACGCGGCCGATCGAGCCAGCTTGACGAACGGCGAGTGTCTTCACCCATCGACATCGCCCGCTACGTAGCGTCGTTCGGGGCGTCACCGCTCGCGCGCTTCCGTGCCGCCGCGCCGTGGGACTTGACGGCGTCGTCCGTAGACATCGTGCGCTCTCTGCTCGCGGAGCACCCGTCGCCCGAGTTCGCGATCGTCGACGAGGTCGCCGTGCATCGCTCCGCCATCGTCGAGTCCGGCGCGGTGCTGAAGGGTCCGCTGATCGTCGGCGCGCGATGCTTCGTCGCCGCCGGCGCCTATCTCCGCGGCGGTGCGTGGATCGCCGAGCGTTGCACGATCGGGCCCGGCGCGGAGCTCAAGTCGTCGTTCGTGTTTCCGGGCACCGGGGTGGCGCACTTCAATTTCGTCGGCGATTCGCTGCTCGGGAGCGGTGTCAATCTCGAAGCTGGGAGCGTGATCTGCAATGCGCGCAACGAGCGAGATGCGAAGGAGGTGCTGGTGCGCGTCGGTGGCGGGTTGGAGGGTACCGGACGCGAGAAGTTCGGGGCGCTCGTCGGTGACGGCGCTCGGATCGGCGCGAACGCCGTTGTTGCACCCGGCGCGCTGCTGATGCCAGGGGCCGTCGTCCCGCGCGGCGCGCTTTGCGACCAGGAGGCCGCCATCGGCTGAGCGAAGCGGCGGGGAAAGCGCTCAGCCCGCGAGCTCGCGCAGGCGGCGCTCGAGGAAGCGGCGCTCCTGCTCCTGGCGCGTGAGCTCGAGCGCGCGCTCGTACGACGCGCGCGCCTCGGCGGCCCTCCCCAGGCGCCGGCACAGGTCGGCGCGCGCCGAGTGCGCGAGGTGGTAGCCGGCGAGGTCGCCGCGCGCGAGGATCGCGTCGATCAAGGCGAGGCCCGCTTCGGGGCCGTCGCGCATCGCGACCGCGACCGCGCGGTTCAGCTCGACGACCGGCGACGGTGTCAAGCGCAGCAGGACGTCGTACAGGGCGACGATCTGGCCCCAGTCGGTGTCGGCGGGCGTCGCCGCCTGCGCGTGCACGGCCGCAAGCGCGGCCTGCAGCGTGTACGGCCCGAAGCGGCGCGAC
>JBFMAS010000350.1:0-10265 GCA_040755575.1 Thermodesulfobacteriota bacterium | reverse complement strand
CGCGCGCGCAGGGCGCGCCGCACGAGGCGCGCCGCGACCCACGGGAGCAGCGCGAACGCGGCGACCGCGCGCAGCACCATCCCCGGCGTCATCGGCGGATCGACCGCGATCAGCACCCGGTAGAGCAGGAACGGCAGCATGCCGCCGCTGATCGCCAGCAGACCCGCGCCGGCGAAGCGCAGCGGCGGCGGGTAGGCGAACGCATCGAGCTCGGTCGGGCGCTCGGTCTGCGAAGCGACGGTCACGTCGCGACGCGGTAGAGCAGAGCGGGGCCGGACGCTCAACCGGCACGGCTCGAGGAGCGGGCGTCTTCCGGCGGCACGCTCGATGGGCTACTGCCGCACTGGGTCGAGGACCTTCGCACCGATGAGATGCGCGTCGTGCCAGCGCGAGAGTCCCGCCGACGACGTGCTCTGCGCCGCCTGCGGAATGAGGCTCGTCCTGCGCTGCGCGCGGTGCGGACGCTCGAATCCCGTGGAGCACCGGTTCTGCGGCGGCTGCGGCCGCAGGCTCGCGCTCGACGTCACCGCGGGTCGCGATCCCCGCTCGCACACGCCTCTTCACCTCGTGCAGCGCATCCTCACGACGCGCAGCGCGCTCGAAGGCGAGCGCAAGCAGGTGACCGTCCTGTTCGCCGACGTCGAGGGATCGCTGGAGGTCGCCGAGCGGCTGGAGCTCGAGGCGTGGCACCGGATCCTCGATCGCTTCTTCCGCATCCTCGGCGCAGGCGTCTCCGCCTTCGACGGTACGATCAACCAGTTCACCGGCGACGGCATCATGGCGCTGTTCGGCGCGCCGCTGGCACACGAGGATCACGCGGAGCGCGCGTGCCACGCGGCGCTACGGCTCGCCGGCGACCTGCGCGACTTCGCACGCGACGTCCGCGAGCAGCACGACGTCGACTTCGGCGTGCGCATGGGACTCAACTCCGGCGAGGTCGTGGTGGGCAAGATCGGCGACGATCTGCGCATGGACTACACCGCGCAGGGCCACACGGTGGGGGTGGCGGCGCGCTTGCAGGAGATCGCGGCGGCGGGTCAGATCGTGATCAGCGACGAGACGGCCGCACTGGTGCGCGATCTTTTTGTGGTCGACGCCATCGGCGAGCTGCACGTCAAGGGGCTGCGGACGCCGGTGCGCGCGCACGTGCTGCGCGCCGTCGGCCCGCTGCGTACCCGCCTCGAGGTCTCGCGCGGGCGCGGGCTCACGGGCTTCGTCGGACGGGACGACGAGATGGCGATCCTCGAGGCCGCGCTCGGCGCTACGCTCGAGGGGCGCGGCGTCGCCGTCGGCGTCGTCGGGGCTGCGGGCGTCGGCAAGAGCCGCCTCTGCCAGGAGTTCGTCGAGCGTTGCCGCGCGCGCTCCATTCCCGTGATCGAGGCTCACTGCCTGTCGCATGCGCGCAACGCGCCGCTCGGCGTGCTGCGCGATCTGCTACGCGACGCCTTGAGCGTCGGCAGGGACGCCGACCCGGAGCTCGCGCGCGACAGGATCGCGCGAGGCCTCGTCGAGCTCGATCCGGCGCTGCGCGACGCGGTGCCGCTCGCCCAGGACGTCATGGCCGTCCCGGATCCGCGCTCGCCGGAGCCGGCGGCCGACCCTGCCGCGAAGGAAGAGGCCCTCGCGACCTTGCTCCGTCTCCTGCTGCGCGCGCGCGGCGCCCGGGGCGCGTTCGTCGTCCACCTCGACGACGCCCACTGGATCGACTTGCACAGCGAGCGTCTTTTCGCCCGGGTCGTCGACGTGGCGAGCACGACCCGCGCGCTCCTCCTGCTCAACTTCCGTCCGGAGTTCCACGCGCCCTGGATGGAGCGCTCCTTCTACCGGCAGGTCCCGGTCGCGCCGCTCGGCGAGTCGGCGACCTGCCAGATGATCACGAGCCTCCTCGGCGACGATCCGAGCGTGGCCGGGCTCGGCGAGCTGATCCGCGACCGCACCCAGGGCAACCCCTTCTTCATCGAGGAGGTGGTGCGGGCCCTCGACGCGTCGGGCGCCGTCGCGGGCGAGCGTGGATCCTACCGCTGGACGAGGGCGACGCGCGAGCTCGGCGTCCCGGCGACCGTGCAGTCCTTGCTCGCGGCGCGGGTCGACGGCCTCGCAGAGCGGGACAAGCTCGTCCTGCAGAGCGCATCCGTGATCGGCAAGCGCTTCTCGCGACCGGTCCTCGCACGCGTCGCGGGCCTTCCTGCCGTCGAGATCACGGCGTCGCTCGCCGCCCTCGAGCGCGCCGAGTTCGTCCACGCCGAGACGGAGTCCGACTACGCGTTTCGCCATCCGCTGACGCAGGAGGTCGCCTACGCGTCACAGCTCCTCGACGGGCGCATCACGCTGCACGCCGCGGTCGCGCGTGCGCTGGAGGATGTGTTCGCCGATCGGCTGGGGGAGCACGCAGGCGTCATCGCGCACCACTGGGAGCAGGCGCAGAAGCCCGCCCAGGCCTATCGCTGGCGCCGCCTGGCGGCGCTTCGCGTGACGCGCATCCAGCCGCGCCGTCCGCAGCAGCGCTGACGGGGCCGCGTCCGCCTGGTGGGCCGGAGTCGTTCGGCTCGACAGCCGCCATCGCCCACGCGATACCGCTGCATGGTCGCCGCGCGCCGCACGCCGCTCGAGCCCGGTCCCTACGCGCGGATCTACGCCGCCGTGCGGCGCATCCCGCGCGGCAAGGTCGCGACCTACGGCCAGATCGCGCGCATCGCGGGCCTCGCCGGCCACGCGCGCCAGGTCGGCTACGCCCTGCACGCGCTCACCGACGGCAGCGACGTCCCGTGGCACCGCGTGGTGAACGCGCGCGGCGAGGTCAGCCCGCGCGCCGTGCCGGGCTGGGAGGAGCTGCAGCGCGACCTGCTCGAGCAGGAGGACGTCGAGCTGCCGCGTGGCCGCGTCGACCTCGCGCGCTACGGCTGGAAGCCGCGCCGCGCGCGCGGTTGACCCCGCGAGGACGGAGCGGCAAGGTCGGTCGCCGGCGCGCTGCCGGCACGCTCCACCTTCCGGAAGGGAACCCGCACGATGTACATCGCCTACACGCCCGAGCAGGAGGCGCTGCGCGCCGAGCTGCGCGCGTACTTCGCCGAGCTCATGACACGAGAGGTCGAGGCCGAGGTCGCGCGCGGCGACACCGGCGGGCCGCACTGCCTGGAAGCGGTGCGCAAGATGGGCCGCGACGGCTGGCTCGGCATCGGCTGGCCGAAGGAGTACGGCGGCCAGGGACGGGGCCTCGTCGAGCAGTTCGTCTTCTACGACGAGGCGTGGCGCGCGCTCGCGCCGATCCCGGCTTTGACCATCAACGCGATCGCGCAGACGATCATGGCGTACGGCAGCGAGGAGCAGAAGCAATTCTTCCTGCCGCGGATCCTCGCTGGCGAGCTGCACTTCGCGGTCGGCTACACCGAGCCGCAGTCCGGCACCGACCTCGCCTCGCTCAAGACGCGCGCCGTGCGCGACGGCGACGACTGGGTGATCAACGGCCAGAAGATCTACACGAGCCTCGCCGGCTACGCGGACTACATCTGGCTCGCGGCGCGCACCGACCCGGACGCGCCCAAGCACAAGGGCATCTCGATCTTCGCCGTGCCGACGACGACGCCTGGCTTCTCGTACTCGATCATCCACACGCTCGTGTCGTCGGGCACGACGAACACCTTCTACGACAACGTGCGGCTCCCGGGCTCGGCGCTGATCGGCAAGGTCAACCAGGGCTGGAAGCTGATCACGAACCAGCTCAACTACGAGCGCGTCGCGATCGCGCCCCCCGGCATGGTCGAGAAGGTGTACGAGGACACGGTGCGCTGGGCCGCGGAGACGCGGCTCGCCGACGGCCGGCGCGTCATCGACCAGGAGTGGGTACGGCTCAACCTCGCGCGCGTGCACGCGAAGCTCGAGTTCCTGCGCCTGATCAACTGGAAGGCGGTGACCGCCGCGTCCGTGAACCCCGCGGACTCGAGCGCCACCAAGGTGTTCGGCACCGAGTTCTTCTGCGAGGCCTACCGCCTGCTGCTCGAGGTGTTCGGCTCCTCCGGCGTGCTGCGCGGGGCCGACGCGCCGCTGCGCGGCCGGCTCGAGCGCGCCTACCAGGGCACCCTGTTCTTGACGTTCGGCGGCGGCACCAACGAGGTGCAGCGGGACCTGATCGCGCTGTTCGGCCTCGGCATGCCGCGGGTCCCGCGGCACTGAACGGGCGCAAGACGGGAGGACGGATGGACCTCGAGCTCGACGAGAACCAGCGCGCGATCGCCGACCTTGCAGCGCAGATCCTGCGCGAGTCGCTGACGCGCGAGCGCCTGCGCGCGATCGAGGCGACCGACGACCGCGTGGCCGCCGACGAGTGGAGGAAGCTCGCCGACGCCGGGCTGCTCGGCGTGCCGCTCGCGGAGGACGTCGGCGGCGGCGGCTTCGGCCTGGTCGAGGCGTGCCTGGTGCTCGAGCAGGTCGGGCGGACGGTCGCGCCGCTGCCGTACCTCGAGACGGTGCTCGGGGCCGCCATGGCGGTCGACGCCTTCGGCAGCACGGCGCAGCGGCGGCGCATCCTGCCGCGCGTCGTCGACGGCTCGCTCGTCCTCGCGCCGGCGCTGCTCGAGGACGGCGACGAGCTCGTCGCGGCGCCGCCGCGGACGACGGCGAAGCGTGACGGCGGCGCCTGGCGGCTCGACGGCGAGAAGCGGCTCGTGCCCGCGGCGCACGTCGCCGGGCTGCTGCTCGTGCCGGCGGGCACCGGCGGCGACGGCTGCGCCCTGTTCCTGGTCGACCCGCGTGCGGCCGGCGTCGCGCTCGAGCGCCGCGAGGCGACGACCTTCGACGTGCTGTCCGACGTGCGGCTCGACGGCGTCCGCGTCGCGGACGAGGACGTGCTCGGTGCTGCCGGCGGCGGGATGGACGTCGTGGCGTGGATCGTCCGCCGCATGACCGCCGGCCTGTGCGCGCTGCAGGCCGGCGTCTGCGCCGAGGCGTTGCGCCTGACGGCGGCGCACACCTCGGAGCGCGAGCAGTTCGGGCAGAAGATCGCGACCTTCCAGGCGGTCGCCCAGCGCGCCGCCGACGCCTACGTCGACACCGAGGCGATCACCTTGACGGCGCGTCAAGCAGCCTGGCGGCTCGCGGCCGGTCTCGACGCCGACGCGGCGCTCGACAGCGCGAAGTTCTGGGCCGCCGAGGGCGGCTTCCGCGTCGCGCATGCGGCGCAGCACCTGCACGGCGGCATCGGCGTCGACACCGAGTACCCGCTGCACCGCTACTTCCGGCGCACGCGGCAGCTCGAGCTGACGCTCGGCGGCGCGTCGCTGCACCTGGTGCGGCTCGGGGCACGTATCGCCTCGCGGGCGACGGGGTGATAGCGCGGTCGGCGGAGGTCGCGACATGCTGCGAACGCCGCTCACCACGCTGCTCGGCATCGACCACCCGCTGATCCAGGCCGGAATGGCGACGGAGTGCGGCGCGCGGCTCGCGGCCGCGGTGTCGAACGCCGGCGCGCTCGGCTCGATCGGCTCGATCGGCGGCCCGCCCGACCGGCTCACGGCCGAGATCGCGGCGTGCCGCGAAGCCACGTCACGGCCGTTCGCCGTCAACGTCGTCACCTGGGACTGGGCGCCCTTCGCCCGCGATCTGCTCGAGGTCGCGCTCGCGGGCGGCGCGCCGGTCCTCACGCTGTCGTTCGGCGACCCGCTGCCCGCGCTCGAGCGCTGCCGCGCGGCCGGCGTGCGCGTGCTGGTGCAGGTCCAGGACGTCGCCGGCGCGCGTGCGGCCCTCGCCGCACGTCCCGACGCGCTGATCGTGCAGGGCGCGGAGGCCGGCGGCCACGCCGGGCGGCGCGGCACGCTCGGCTTCGCGGCCCAGGTGATCGACATGGCGCACGACTCGGGCGGCGAGGTGCCGGTGGTGGTCGCGGGCGGCGTCGCGACCGGCCGCGGGCTCGCGGCCGCGCTGGCGATGGGCGCTGCCGGCGCGGTGATCGGCACGCGCTTCAAGGCGACGCACGAGTTCGGCGTCCCCGCCGGCGCGCGCACCGAGCCAGAGCCCTTGCGCGCGCAGAAGCGGGCGATCGTCGCGAGCGACGGCGACGACACGGTGAAGGACGAGATCGTCGACGACGCGTGCGGGCTCGACTGGCCGCGCGGCGTCGTCGGGCGCGTGCTGCGGAGCCGCTTCACCGAGGAGTGGAGCGGGCGCCGCGACGAGCTGCGCGCCGCGGTCGCCCGCGCGGCGGGCGAGAGCGGGAACCCGTTCGCGTTCCTGATGGCGCTCGACGAGGACCCGCAGCGCGCGCTCAACTGGGCGGGCGAGTCCGCGGGTCAGGTCCGCGAGGTCGCGCCGGCGGCCGCGGTGGTGCGCGAGGTCGTGCAGGAGGCGGAGCTGCTGCTGGAGCGGGCGTCGGGGCTGCTCGCCGAGCGACGACCGGCCGCTGCGCGTCGCGGCGCCTCGTGATACGCCGACCCTCGTGACGCCGACCATCGACCTCCTCGACCCCGCGCACTACGAGCGCGAGGGCCCGCCGTACGCGCTGTTCGCGAAGCTGCGTGCCGAGGCGCCGGTCTATCGCCATCCCGAGACGAGCGGTCCCGGCTTCTGGGCGCTGACGCGCTACGAGGACGCGGTCCGCGTGTCGCGCGACGCGGAGACCTTCTCCTCGTACGAGGGCGGCACCATGGTGCCCGACCCGAAGCCCGAGGAGCTCTTCATCCTCCGCCAGATGATGCTCAACATGGACCCGCCGCAGCACACCAAGCTGCGCGCGCTGATCAACAAGGGCTTCACGCCGCGCATGGTGGCGCAGCTCCGCGAGCGCATCGGCGAGCTCGCGGGCGCGATCGTCGACCGCGTCGCCTCGCGAGGCGAGTGCGACTTCGTGACCGACGTCGCGGGCGAGCTGCCGTCCTACGTGATCGCCGAGCTGATGGGCATCCCGCTCGAGGACGGCCGCCAGCTCTACCGCCTGACCGAGCGCATGCACACTGCCGCGCCGACGCCCGAGGGCATGGCGGACGGGCAGGCGGCGATCTTCGAGATGATGTCGTACTCGAGCCGGATCCGCGACGAGAAGCGTGCGCGTCCCGGCCAGGACATCGCGAGCACGCTGCTCGCCGCCGAGGTCGACGGCGAGAAGCTCACCGACCTCGAGTTCGACATGTTCTTCATGCTGCTCATCAACGCGGGCGGCGACACGACGCGCAACCTCGTCGCGGGCGGCATGCTCGAGCTGATCCGCCATCCCGACGAGCGCCGCAGGCTCGCCGCCGATCCGGCGCTGCTGCCGTCGGCGATCGAGGAGATGCTGCGCTACTGCACGCCGGTCGTGCACTTCCGGCGCACGGCGACGCGCGACACCGAGATCCGCGGTCGCAGGATCGCCGCGGGCGACAAGGTGGTGGTGTTCTACGCGTCGGCGAACCGCGACGAGACGGCGTTCGCCGAGCCCGACCGCTTCGACGTCGCCCGCTCGCCCAACGAGCACGTCGCGTTCGGCGGCGGCGGCGTGCACTACTGCCTCGGCGCCAACCTCGCCCGGGTCGAGATCCGCGCGATGTTCGAGGAGGTGCTGGCGCGGCTGCCGGAGCTCGAGCTCGCGGGACCGGTCGAGCGGCTGCGCTCGAGCTTCATCAACGGCCCCCGCCGGATGCCGGTGCGGTTCGCGGTGCGGTGACGGCGGCGCCGGCGCCGCGGCGTCACCTCCCCGGCGCCGCGAGCATCCGCGGCACGTAGAACTCCGGCAGGGTCTCGAGCGCCCGCACCGCCGCATCGAGCCCGCCCGACCACACGTTGACGTTGTAGCTGACGGCATGCCCGCCCTCGTTCGCCAGCTCGGGGTGCGCCTTGGGCGCGTACGCGGCGTAGACGTGCTCGCACGCGGGCGGCACCTCGCCGGGCGATGCGTCCGGCGGCGGCGGCGCGGGGCAGGCACCCCGCGTCGTCGTGCTCCACGGCGCCGGGATCTCGTAGACCACGCCGCGGTCCGTCCACGGGCCGAGCAGGTCCGCGGCGGTGTAGAGGCGGATCTCGTAGCGCAGCGCCGCGATCTGGAAGGTGTACCAGCCGAGGCCGTCCGCGAAGTCGATCGCGGCCTCCGACGTGCCGGGCAGACCGGGGACGACGTACAGGCGCTCGGGGTCGGACGGCGGCGACGCCCAGCGCGCGCCATCGCCCTCCTGCACGAGGAACTGGGGCTCGGGACGCCAGCCGGCATCGACCAGGTCGTCGCTCGGGATCCTTCCCAGCACCGTGACGGCGTCCGGTCCGACGTCGCGCGAGCCGACCAGGTAGACGAAGCGCCCGGCGTGCACGAGCGCCGCGGTCCAGCTCACCAGCGGCCGCTCGGGGGTCGCGGCGACGAAGCCCGGCAACGGCTGCACGTCGTAAAGCCAAAGGTCGGGCGGTGCGTCCGGGTTGAACACGCGCACCAGGTGGTTGCCGAAAGGCAGCAGCCCGCTGTCGAGCGTGTGCCGGTTGGCCGCGAGCAGCAGCACCGCGCCGACGCGCACGCCTGCGAGCGGCCAGAGGAAGCCCTCCTCGTCCGTCGCGAGGATCGGCGCCGGCGCGCCGTCGGCGATCCGCCAGTACTTGACGACCGGATAGAACGAGCCGTCGGGGCCGCGCACCATGGTGCCGGCCGAGTTGGCGATCATGCCGGCGCCGGGGCCGCCGACCTCGCGCCGGCACTCGCCGCCGCGCGCGGCGCAGTCGCCGCGCAGCGTGCCGAGCAGCGTGTCGCCGAAGATCCACACCCAGCGGTCGTGGGCGAGCCGGATCGAGCTCGCAACGTCGCCGCCGAGCCAGCTGGGCCCGCTCTGCGCGGGGTACGGGTCGATCAGCGCCTGCAGCGCCGCGTCCGGGACGAGCGCCGGGGAGGCACCGCGGGCGGCCGCGCCGGCGGCGGGAGGCGGCACCGGCTCCGGTCGCGAGGCGGCCGGCGCGCAGTGCGCGAGCAGCGGCAGCAGGGCGGCCAGGAGCAGGGCGCGGCGCCGTCCGGCGGCGAGCCGCGATTTCGCGCGCGTCATGGGTTGCATGAGCCTGCGCCACGCGCGGAAACTCGCGGCCAGCCGCCGCGACCCAGGGCAGACGCCAGCCGGGCGTCGAAGCGTCGCTGGTGGTCGCGACGAGCGAAGCGAGCGGGCGCGCGCGTGAACTTTTGCATGATCACCACCTTCTACCCTCCCTACAGCTTCGGCGGGGACGGCACCTTCGTGCGCGACCTCGCGGTCGAGCTCGCTGTGCGCGGCCACGAGGTCGACGTGATCCACTGCCGCGACGCGTACCGTGCGCTGGGCGGCGTCGCGGTGACGCGCCCGGAGGAGGCGACGCCGAACGTCACCGTGCACGGCCTCGAGAGCCGCCTCGGCGCGCTGTCGCCGCTCGCGACCCACCAGACGGGCCGGCCGATCCTGAAGCGGCGGCGCATCGAGGAGGTCCTGCGGAAGCGCTTCGACGTCATCCACTACCACAACGTCTCGCTGGTCGGCGGGCCCGCGGTGCTGCAGCAGGGCCGCGCGCTCAAGCTGTACACGCTGCACGAGTACTGGCTCGTCTGCCCGACCAACTTGCTGCTGCGCGACGGCCGCACCCCGTGCGTCACGCCGCGCTGCGCACCGTGCACGCTCCGGCAGCGCCGTCCGCCGCAGCTCTGGCGCAGGACGCGGTTGCTCGACCGATCGCTGCGGTGCATCGACGCCTTCCTCTCCCCGAGCCGCTTCGCCGCCGCACAGCACGCGCGGCTGGGTCTCACGGCACCGGTCGTCCATCTACCGACCTTCGTCCCCACCGCCGAGCCCGTCGCACGCGCCACGCCGGCCGAGCCGTACTTCCTCTACGCGGGACGGCTCGAGCACGCCAAGGGCACGCACACGTTGCTCGAGCCGTTCCGCGCCTGGGGCAAGGCGAAGCTGATCGTCGCAGGCGCGGGCAGCGAGGAGCGCCGGCTGCGGGAGGCCGCGACCGGCACGGACCGCATCGAGCTCACGGGGCAGGTGCCGCGCGACGGGCTGCGCACGCTGTACCGCAACGCGGTCGCGGTGATCGTGCCGTCGCTGACCTACGAGCTCTTCCCGCTGGTCATCCTCGAAGCGTTCCGCGAGGGCACGCCCGTGATCGCGCGCGACCACGGCTCGCTGCCGGAGCCCGTGCACGACAGCGGCGGCGGGCTCCTCTACCGCGACGACCGCGAGCTGATCGCCCGGGCCGAGCGCCTGCTGCGCGACCCCGCGCTGCGCGACGAGCTCGGCGCGCGCGGCCTTGCCGCGGTGCGCGGGCGCTGGTCCGCCGACGCGCACATCGCGCGCTACCTC
>JBFMAS010000349.1:0-3020 GCA_040755575.1 Thermodesulfobacteriota bacterium | reverse complement strand
CGCGGCGGGCGCGCACAGCTCCGCCGTGGAGCACCCGGTGACCGCGCGCGCCTCGCGCGCGGCGACTGCGGCGAGCGCCAGCATGGCGCACGTCGGGCCGAGGCGTCGGATGGTGCGTAGCGCGACGGTCAGAATGACTCCGTGGTCGATGGTGCCGAAGGCTCGCGACGGGTCCGAGCCGGCGGCACCATAGGCTCTGCGTCCCACGGAAGGCAACACGCATTCCGCGCTCGACCGGCCGCGTTGCCAGCGGCGACGGCCTCGGATACGAGCGTCGCATGCCGGAAGCCCGCTTTGCCGGCCGCGTCTGCGTCGTCACCGGCGCGGGCTCGGGGCTGGGCCGCGCGACGGCGCTGCGCCTCGCGCGCGAGGGCGCGTGCGTCGCGGCCCTCGACGTCGACCGCGAGGCCGCGGAGCGGACGGCGAGCGATGCCGCCGCGGCAGGCGGCGTGGCGCGCGCCTTCCGGGTCGACGTCGCCGATCCTCGGTCCGTGCGCGCAGCGGTCGACGGCCTGGTTGCCGCGCTCGGCCGCCCGCAGGTGCTGGTCAACTGCGCCGGCATCGGCAAGTTCGCCAACACGCACGAGATGCCGTTCGAGGAGTGGTCGCGCATCATCGCGGTCAACCTGACCGGGACGTTCCTCATGGCGCAGGCCGTGCTGCCGCACCTGCTCGACGGCGGCGGCAACATCGTCAACGTCGCGTCGAACGCGGGCGTCGGAGGCGCGCCCTACAGCGCCGCCTACTGCGCGTCGAAGGGTGGCGTCGTGAACCTCACCCGCGCGCTGGCCGACGAGTACATCAAGCGCGGCGTGCGGGTGAACGCGGTGGCTCCGGGCGGCATCGCGACGCCGCTGCAGGACCACTTCCGCACGCTTCCGCCGGGCGCCGACCCGACGCTGCTCGCCAAGATCCGCTCGCCGCTCGGCAACGCGCAGCCCGACGAGATCGCGTCGCTGATCGCCTACGTCGCCTCCGACGACGCCCGCTACATGACGGGCTCGATCGTCTCGATCGACGGCGGGATCACGACGTAGTCGTTCCGCCCCCGTCTCCCCAATTCCGGGGATGGGGTGCGGCGCGCGTGCCGCGTAGGCTTGCCAAGCGCGCGCTCGCCGGCGCGTGCGGGAGGCAAGCATGGCGACGTGGACCCTGAGCCGCCGCGCGCGGCTCGTGCTCGCAGCGGGGACGGCGGTCCTGCTGGCGCCCCGTGCCCCGACGGCGCTCGCGCAGCCGCAGACCAGGGACCAGCGGGCGTGCACCGGGGCGATGAACGGTGCGCTCGCGAGCATGACCAGGGCGGCGGTCGGCGAGGCCCTGGGCTGCGTCCGCGACGCCAGCAAGGGCAAGCTCGCGACGACGATCGAGGCCTGCATCGTCGCGGACGCGAAGGGCAAGGTCGCGAAGGCGGGCGCCAAGGCCGCGGGCGACTTCGGGAAGAGGTGCACGGGCACCAGCCGCAACCCTGCCGGCGTGCCGCGCAAGCCGCCCTGGGGCGTCACGGACGCGACGACCGTGCGCGGCGCCGGCGTCGACGGCCCCCGCGCGCTGCTGCACGACGTCCTCGGCCCCGACCTCGACATCGGCGTCCTGCGCGAGGCCGCCGGCAAGGACGCCGCCCGCTGCCAGCAGCAGGTCGCCAAGGAGCTGCGCGGCTGCCACGCGACGCTGCTGCGCGAGTTCAACAGGTGCAAGAAGAGCGGGCTCGCGAGCAAGGCGGCGCCGTTCGACGACGGCAGCGATCTCGCCGCCTGCTTCGGTGCGGACCCGAAGGGGACGATCGCGAAGCGCTGCGACCTGCGCGTCGAGCGGCGTCCCGGACGCTTCGACCTCGACCCGCTGCGCAAGGCGCTGGGCACGAGGGGCATCGACCGCGGCGTCGACCTGGTGCGCGCGCTGCCGGCGTGCGCCGCGGGCGACGTCGAGGGCGCGCACGCCTGCCTCGAGCGCGCGGCGCGCTGCCGCTCCTGCCTCGCGCTCGACGCCGCCGACGCTCTCGGGCTCGACTGCGATCCGCTCGACGACGGGGCCGCAAACGGCAGCTGCGGCGCGGCGCTCGGGACGTTCGCCTGCGAGATCGACCCGGAGAGCGGGTTCCTGTTCGAGTCCGGCGCGGGCTTCCTCGGCGGCACGCTGGCCGGCGCGATCGAGATCGGCTGCGGCGCGGTCGAGCCGACGAGCGGCGCCGCGCCGTGCGCCTGCCGGCTCACCGGTGCGGCGCCCGTCGAGGTGCCCGGACGCGGCTGGGCGTGCATCACGCCGGTCGACGCGTGCGCAGCCGGAACCATCGACTGCGACGGCGGAGCGGCTCTCGACTTCGCGATCTCCGCCGACCACGACGTCGGCGTGTGCAGCGGCAACGCCGACTGCGCGGCGCAGTGCGGCGCCTCGTGCGCGGCGAGCGGCGCGCAGCTCTGGGACAGCGGCTGCGAGGGCTTCTGCGAGGGCGGCGCCGCGGACGGCGGCGCATGCGCGAGCGACGCGCAGTGCCCCGGCGGGCGCTGCAACGGCGTCGAGGGCGGCGCGCACGGCACCGTCTGCCAGTGCCAGTGCATCGCGCTCGACCGGGGGACGAGCGCGCCGGGCGGTCTGCGCTGCGAGCTCGGCATGCGGCTGCGCGTCGAGGCGGCGCTGCCCTGCGACGGCGCCGACGTCCTGCTCGACGTCGGCGAGCGCTGCCTGCCGGTGACGACCGCGGGCGCGAGCGCGTCACTCGCCGATCAGGACCACGTCGCCGGGCGCATGCTGCCGGGCGGCAGCGACGAGATCGGCGGACAGGCGCTCGCCTGCGAGGTGCTACGCACGGCCGGCGCGTCGGGCGTCGTCCTGGTGTCGGCGGCGAACGCCTTCGACGTGCCGCTCGCGGGCGACGTCTATCTGCTGCTCGCGCTCGGCTGCGAGTGAGGGCAGCGCGCGCGCACGCGCACGCGCCGATCGGCTCGCGGCGCGCCGTCCCGACGCGTTGCGGCAACGGCGGCACGAGCGTTCGACTTGGCTTCGCCGAGCGTCTAAGGATGGCG
>JBFMAS010000348.1:0-9196 GCA_040755575.1 Thermodesulfobacteriota bacterium | reverse complement strand
CGCCGGATCACGTAGCGGGTGAGCGCCTCCTGGACGCGCTCCGGCGAGCCGCCGGCGCTGCTCGGCCCGGGGCTCGCGGCCGGCCGCGAGCCGGCGTCGCCGCCCCACGCTTCGCCCGGGGCGACCGCCGCCGCGGCGAGCGCCGCACGCAGCGCGCGCACCACGACGCCGTACACCGCGTCGGGCTGCGCAAAGCGCACCTCGACCTTCGCCGGATGGACGTTCACGTCGACGGCCGACGGCGGCAGGTCGAGGAACAGCACCGTGCTCGGATAGCGTCCGGACGGCAGCAGCGCGCGATACGCGTCGAGCACGGCGCGCATCAGCACGCGGTCGCGCACGAGACGACCGCCGACGTAGGTCAGCACTGCGCGCGCCTGCGGCTGGCTGTGCCCGCCGCGCGACGCCCAGCCGTGCACGTGCAGATCGAGCTCCCGGCGGTCGACCGGCACGAGCGCCTTCGTGCGCTCGGCGCCGAGCACCTGGCGGACGCGCTCCTCACCGCGCGCGACGGCGGGGTAGCGCAGCGCCTCGCGGCCGCCGTGCACGCAGGTGAGGCCGACCTCGGGCCGCGCGAGCGCGAGCCTTTGCAGCAGGTCCGAGACGTGCGCCAGCTCGGTCACCGGGCTCTTGAGGAACTTGCGCCGCGCCGGCAGCGTCGCGAACAGCTCGCGCACCTCGACGGTCGTGCCGACGGGCGCGCCGGCCGGCACGGACTCGACGACCTTGCCCTGGCGCAGCGTCAAGCGCACGCCGGACCCCGCGTGACGCTCGCGCGTCAGGATGGTCACCTCCGCCGCGGCCGCGATGCTGGCGAGCGCCTCGCCGCGGAAGCCGAGGCTCGTCAGCCGGCCGAGGTCCTCGATCCTGCGGAGCTTGCTCGTCGCATGACGCAGGCACGCGCGCTGCGCGTCCTCGGGCGCCATGCCGTGGCCGTCGTCACGCACGGCGATGCGCCTGCAGCCGCCCTCCTCGAGCGTGACGTGCACGTCGCGCGCGCCGGCGTCGAGCGCGTTCTCGACCAGCTCCTTCACCACCGACGCCGGGCGCTCGATGACCTCGCCGGCCGCGATCTGGTCGGCGACGAGCGAGTCGAGCACGGCGATGCGCGGCGTTGCCGGCGCGGTCGCGGGTGCGCTCAAGCGATCCGCTCCGGACGCTTCGCCGCGAGCCACTGCTCGATCTCCCCGTGCTCGGCCTCGTAGCCCGGCTTGCCGGCGGCGCCGAAGGTCAGGCGCTTGCCCTCCTCCACCGCCGGCTGGTTGTACGGGTCGACGCCGAACAGCGCCGCGGTGAGCGCCGTCTCGACCTCGAGCAAGTAGACCAGCTGGCCGACCGTGTGCGGCGTGAGGCGCGGGATCTGGATCGTGATCGTCGGCCGTCCGCGCTTGTTCAGCGCGATCTCCATCGCGCGCTGCTCGAGGTCGAGCAGCGCGCCGAGCTCGTGGCCGCCGAGATACGAGACGTCGTCGAGGTCGGGATAGCTGCGTGGGATCTCGAGCGCGAGCCCGTGGTCCTCGACGCGCAGGAACGTCACGACCTTGTCCGCCGGGCCGTCGAGGTAGAGCTGCATCTGCGAGTGCTGGTCCGCCGCCCCGACGGCACGCACGGGAGTCTGGCCGATCGAGAGCCGCCCGCCGTTGCGCTCGACCCGCTTGCCGAGGCTCTCGGCCCAGAGCTGGCACCACCAGTCGGCGAGGGGCACGAGGCGATCGCAGTACGGCATGACCACCGCCGTCGGCACGCCGTGCAGGACGTCGAGCAGGTAGCGCACGCCTGCGAGCAGCGCGGCGGGGTTCGCCTCCGGCTCGAGCGCACGGCAGCGCGCGTCCATCGCCGCGGCGCCGTCGAGGATGGCCTCGACGTCGATGCCGAGCAGCGCGACCGGCAGCAGGTGCACGGAGCTCAGCGCGGAGAAGCGTCCGCCCACGCCGCCCGGAAAGGTCGTCGACGGGAAGCCCTCGTCGTTGACGATCTGGCGCAGCGAGCCGCCGTCCGCGTCCGTGGTGACCAGGATATGCTTGACGTAGTCGACCGCGCCGAGCTCCCGCAGCAGCCGCTCGCGCACGACCAGGAACTGCGCGAGCGTCTCGGTCGTCTCGCCGGACTTGCTGACGACGTTGAACACCGTGCGCGACAGGTCGAGCTCGTCGAGCAGGCGGGAGAAGCTCGCGGGGTCGACGTTGTCGGCGACGATGAGCTGCGGCCGGCGCCGCCCCTGTGTCGCGACCTCGAGCTCGAGCGCCGCGGCGAGCGCGCGGGCTCCGCGGGCCGAGCCGCCGGTCCCGAGCAGGACGAAGTGCTCGACCTCCTCGCGCAGCTGGTCCGCGAGCGTCAGCACGTCGCCCAGGCTCTCGCGCTCGACGGGCAGGTCGAGGAACGGGTGCAGCCCCTGCGCGCGCTCGTTCTGCAGCGATCCCACGGCGTCGGCCAGGCGCGGTCGCAGCGCGGTCAGCTCGTCGTCGTGGATGCCGTTCGCGGCGCCGATCGTGCTCGCGAAGACACCGTTCAGGTCGATGCGCACGAGCTCCGGCTCCTGGCGCCGCCGACCGCGGGAACTCTGAGCCATGTGCTGTCGCTCCTAACATCGCCTGCAGCGCCCCTCCAACGGTGCTACCTACGGCGCCGGTGCAGGCCCTCTCCTATCGCGCCAAGGTCGGCTCGCTCGCGCGCGTGCGACGCGCCTGCCGGCGGGCGCAGCGCGACGGCAAGCGCGTCGTGTTCACCAACGGCTGCTTCGACCTCCTGCACCCGGGCCACGTGCGCTACCTCGCGGCGGCGCGCGCGCGGGGCGACCTGCTGGTCGTCGGCGTCAACAGCGACCGCTCGGTACGCGCGCTGAAGGGCCCGGGCCGCCCGGTGCAGAGCGAGGACGCGCGGGCCGAGGTGCTGGCGGCGCTCGAAGCGGTCGATCACGTCGTCGTCTTCGACGCGCCGACGCCGCGCGAGCTGATCGAGGCGTTAGCGCCCGACGTGCTGGTCAAGGGCGCCGACTGGGCCGAGCGCGACATCGTCGGCGCCGACCTCGTGCGCGCGCGCGGCGGTGAGGTGGTGCGCGTCCGGCTGGTCCCCGGGCAGTCGACGACGCGCCTCGTCCGCCGCTCGCGCCGCGCCGCCGCTCGCGCTCAGGGGTAATCCGCGAACAGGTCGCGCTCGGGCCAGACGCTGGTGTCGTCGATCGCCCGGCGGATCTCGCGCAGGAAGGTCGCGTGCAGCTCCGGGCCGTCGGCGCGGTTGCTCGAGTTGATGAGCAGCACCCAGGCGGCGCCGTTCGGGCGGTGCTCGACCCAGGTGGTCGTGCCGAGCACGCCGCCGTCCTTCTCGTAGAGCACGCCTTCCGGTCCGCGCAGCACGCTGTCCCAGCCCATGCCGAAGTGGCTGCCGTTCGGCCGCAGCGGGATCGGCGCCGGCGGCGGCTCGAGCATGCGGGCGAAGGTCTGCGGCTCGAGGAAGGCCGGCGGACGCTGCCCGCCGATCACCGCCATGAACCTCGCCATCTCGACCGGCGACGCGATCCACGCGCCCGACGCGAAGTGCACCGGCGGCAGGCCGCCGATCGGGTCGGGCTCGCCGGAAGGTCCGTAGCGCCGCGCCTCGCCGGGCACGTACTCGCGGCGTCCCGCGCCCTCGACGATGCCGTGGATGCCCATCGGCGCGAGCGTGTTCTCGCGCACGTACGCCGCGTAGGGCTCGCCCGTGACGCGCTCGACGATCAGCCCGAGCAGCATGTAGCCGTAGTTCGAGTAGACGGTCTTCGTGCCGGGCGTGAAGTCGAGCGGCTGCGACAGCATGTAGCGCACGAGCTCGCGCGGCCCGATCGGCTGACGCACGTCGAGCGCGCGCGCCACGCGGTCGCCGAAGGTGAGCGGGTCGCCGCTCGTCTGCCGGTCCCAGCCGCCCGCGTGGTAGAGGAGGTCGACCACCGTGATCTGCGCGGTGCGCGGATCGACGGTTTCCGGATCGAGCGGGCGGATGTCGTCGAGGACGTCGAACGCTCTCGCGGCGAGCTGCAGGCGCCCGTCCTCGACGAGCTTCATCACCGTCGCCGCGGTGATGCTCTTCGAGACGCTCGCGAGCAGGAAGCGCGTCGTCGGCTCGACGGGACGCTGCGCCGCGACGTCGGCGAAGCCGTAGCCGCGCGCGAGAACGAGGCGACCGTCCTTGACGATCGCGAAGCCGGCGCCAGGGAGCGAGAAGCGGGCGACGATGCCGTTCAGGATGGGGTCGAAGCGCGCGCCGAGGCCGGCTCCGGACGGCGCCGCGGGCGCACCGACGGCCGCGGCCGCGCCGCTCGCGCTTTGCCCATCGCCGTCGTCTGCCTCCTGGGCGGCGCCGCGCCCGGCGAGCGGGACGAGCAGCAGCGCGAGCGCCAGTGCGACGGACAGCGCGCCGCGGCGCGCCCGGTCTCCGCTCAGGCGCCGACCTGCGCGCGCGAGCCCGACACCTTGGTGACGCGCCCCGAGCGCAGGCAGCGGGTGCAGACCAGGATGCGCCGCACGGTGCCGTTCATGATTGCGCGGGCCGTCTGCAGGTTCGGCTGCCAGACGCGCTTGGTCTTGTTGTTCGCGTGGCTCACGTTGTGGCCAACCGAGCGGGTCTTGCCGCAGATCTCACAGGCGCGCGCCATCGCAATGCTCTCCTTCGGGGTTCCCGCGCGGCACGGAGCCAGGGTGCGGGATCCGGTTCACCTAGCGATGCGGCAGCGCGATGTAAAGTCGGCACGATGTGGGCTGCCGCAACCCGCGCGCGGTCGTCCGGACCGCCACGGCGCGCCGCGGGCCATCTGATCGCTGACCAGAGCCGCCAGGCGCGACCAGCCGCACGGCCGGGCGACACAACCGCAGACGCGCTTCAATGAGACCAGCGGCGCTGAGCTTGCCGCCGTGGCGTCGATCCCTGACGATGCACCTCCGAAGGTGACCTCGAGCACGGACGACCCCGGCTGCCTCCGATGGCTGAAGCGCTTGGCCATCCGCTTGCGATCCTCCCAGTCGCGGCGGTCACCGCTCTCTGGTTCGGCAGCTACTCGCCGCCCGCGATAACGGAGCTCCAGCGGGTGCCGCTCTTCCTGCAGGGCAACACGGACATGGGCGGCTCGAACCTCTTCGCCGCCACGATTGCGCTGTATATGGTGTTCGGCTTCCTCGGCGCCTTCCATCTGACGTTCGAGCTCACCGACGCTCCCTCCGGGCAAGCCTGGCTTCACGACGCTACTGTGGGTGATCGCGCTGCGGCGAACGAGCCTCACGCTTCGCACGAGGCTGCTGCTCGCACCGGTGCTCATGTGGGCATGGCTCGTCGTCGGCTCCGACGGCAACACCGCCAAGGCCGGGCAGGTCGTGCGGGCCGGCGAGGATCCGATCGTCGCGCCTCGGAGCTTGCGTCACCGCCTCATGCTCTCATGGCACGAGGCGTGCGACGCGGTGCTCGGCGACGTCGAGATCGAAGGCCATCAGGCCACCCCCGCGGTTCCTCGTCGAGCGAGATCAACCCGCCCCTGCGCCAGCCCAGTCGCAGCAGCCACGTCCGCGGCGGCGTTGTCGGCGGTTCGCCCGCCGGCCGCCGAAGCGGGCGCCGGAAGCCGTCGAACCAGCGCGCGGACGAGCACGGGTCGAGGCCGGCCACGGCGCGCAGGTGCTTGCGCGCGTTGCCGAGCACGTAGGTCAACGCGTTGCGTACCATGCGCGGCGTGTGCAGCGCGCGGGCGTGGTAGCGGTCGCCCCACAGCGCGCCACGGCGGCCGAGCGCGCGATTCACGGCGAGCGCGCAGCGGATCGCGAGCCCGCGCATGCCGCGCGCCAGCGCTGCCTTGCCGTCGGCCTCGACGATCAGGTGCACGTGGTTCGTCTGGACGCTGAAATGGGCCACGCGGAACTCGTCGCGCGACGCCTGCGACAGCGCGGCGAACATCGCCCTACAGGCGACGCGCGTACGGAGCCAGTCGACGCCGGGTGCCGCGCGGAGGGTCACCAGCGCGGGGTGACGGGCGTCGAGCGCCGGCCGCGCGCGGTGCGGGACACACGGCCTGCGGCCGGGGCGACGCTTGCGTCCGGCGCCCGCACGCGCACCACCCAGCCGGGATGCCCGCACGACGCCCGATCCCCCTAGCCGCCAAGGGGACCACGCCACCGAAGCGAGCGCCACCTCAGCGGCCCATCGAGTCAGCGGCTCTTCAGTTCAGGAGCGCACCCACGCCCTTGTCACCCCACCCGAGCCACCGCCTCGATCTCCACCCTCGCCCCCCGCGGCAGCGCCGCCACGGCGACCGTCGAGCGCGCCGGGTACGGCGCAGAAAAGATGTCCGCGTACACCTCGTTCATCGCCGCGAAGTCCGCCATGTCGACCAGGAAGACGGTCGTCTTGACGACGCTCGCCAGCCCCGCGCCCGCCGCCTGCAGCACGGCGTCCAGGTTGGCGAGCGCCCGGCGCGCTTCGGCCGCGACCCCGCCCGCGACGAGCGCCCCGGTCGCGGGGTCGAGGCCGATCTGGCCCGAGCAGTAGACCACGCCGTCGACCAGGCGCGCCTGCACGTAGGGCCCGATCGCGCTCGGCGCGGCGCTGGTCGCGACGACCCGCTCGGGCGCTCTCACAGGACGCTCCACAGCGCGACCAGCAGCATCCACCACAGGCACACCATGCCGATGATGAACGCGAGCGAGCGGTGCGGCTGCAGGCCGCGCACGTACGCGACGGTGTGGACGATCCGCGCCGTCGCGAACCCGGCGAGCAGGACGCGAGCCCAGATCAGCGAGGGCCCGCTCAGCGCGTAGAGCAGGCCGATCCCGAAGAACGGCAGGATGTTCTCGAGGTCGTTCGCGAGCGCCCGCCGCAAGCGCTCGATGCCCTCGTCCGGCACCGCGGCGAGCGGCCGCTCGCGGCCCGCCATCGCGTAGTCCTCGGGCGCCGCCAACACCCCGGCGCGCATGCGCGCGCGGCTGACCAGGAAGATCAGCACGAGCATCTTGATCGCGAGGATCAGGTACCAGAACGCGAACACGCGTACGGCGGGAAGGGCGAGGACGTCCATCGGGGCAGCTCCTTTCGGCGCGGGCTCAGGCGCGCAGCCGCTCGACGCGCATCACGCCGCGGACGCGCGTCAGGTTGCGCATGACGCGCGTGAGGTCGTCGGCGTGCTCGACCATCACCTCGAAGGTGTTGAGGGCCTTCTGGTCGGGGACGCTGCGCGATTCCGCCTTCGAGATGTTGATGCCGCTCTGCGCGATCGCCTTGGTGATCGCCGCGAGCAGGCCCGGCTCGTCGACGCACATCACCTCGAGGCGCACGGGGCGCGGCGCCTGATCCGTCTGGTCCCAGACGCAGTCGACGCGACGCTGCGGATCGGCCTCGAGCACCTTGACGCAGCCCATCGCGTGCACGGTCACGCCCCGCCCGCGGGTGATGAAGCCGACGATGCGCTCGCCGGGCAGCGGGTCGCAGCAGCGCGCGAAGCGCACCAGCACGTCGTCGACGCCGCTCACCTTGACGCCGCTCGCGCCGGGCCGGCGCGCGACGGCGCGGAACAGCCGCTGCAGCGTGCCTTCCTTCTCCTGCGGCGTCGCGAGCTCCTGCTCGGGGACGACCTTCTCGAGCACCTGGCGCGCGGTGAGCTTGCCGTAGCCCACCTGGCTCACGAGCGCCTCGAAGTTCTTGAGCCCGAGCTCGTGCGCGACGCGCTCGAGCGTGCCGTCGCGGCCCAGCCGCGCGAAGTCGAGGTGGTGCCGCGCGAGGTCGCGCGCCAGGATCTCGCGGCCGACCTCCATGCTGCGCGACGCCTGCTGGCCCTTGATCCAGGCGCGGATCTTCTCCTTGGCGCGCGGCGTCCGCGCCCACTTGAGCCAGTCGCGGGCCGGCGTCTGGCGCCGGGTGGTGATGATCTCCACCGTGTCGCCGCTCTGGAGCTGGTAGCGCAGCGGCACGAGCCGTCCCGCGACGCGCGCGCCCGAGCAGTGGTGCCCGACCTCGGAGTGGATCCGGTACGCGAAGTCGATCACCGTCGCGCCCTGCGGGAAGTTGAGCAGGTCGCCCTTCGGCGTGAAGACGTAGACCTCGTCGGGGAACAGGTCCTCCTTGAAGCTGTGCAGGAACTCGTGCGGGTCCTTGACCTGCTGCTGCCACTCGAGGAGCTGGCGCAGCCACTGGAAGCGCTGCACGTCCTGCAGGTCGATGCCCGCGCCGCCCTTGTACTTCCAGTGCGCGGCGACGCCTTCCTCGTTGATCCGGTGCATCTCGGTGGTGCGGATCTGCACCTCGATGCGCTCGCCGCGCGGCCCGATGACCGTCGTGTGCAGCGACTGGTAGCCGTTCGCCTTCGGCAGCGCGATGTAGTCCTTGAAGCGACCGGGCACCGGCTTCCAGTGGTTGTGCACGATGCCGAGAGCCTCGTAGCACTCGCGCGCCGTGTCGACGATGATGCGGAAGGCGACCAGGTCGAAGACCTGCTCGTAGAGCAGGTTCTGGCTGCGCATCTTCTGGTAGATCGAGTAGAAGTGCTTCGGCCGGCCGGTGATCGTGCACTCGATGCCCGCCGCCTCGAACTGCTTCGCCAGCACCGCCTGCACGTCGCGGATGTACTTCTCGCGCTCGGTCTTCTTCTTCGCGACGGCGCGCTTCAGCTGGTAGTAGATCTCCGGATGCAGCGCGTGCAGCGCCGCGTCCTCCATCTCGCTCTTCATCCAGTAGATGCCGAGCCGGTGCGCGAGCGGCGCGTAGATGTCGAGCGTCTCCTGGGCGATGTTCGCCTGCTTGTGCGGCGACAGGCCGTTCAGCGTCCGCATGTTGTGCGTGCGGTCGGCGAGCTTGATCAGGATGACGCGCAGGTCGCGCGCCATGGCGAGGATCATCTTGCGGAAGTTCTCCGCCTGGTGCTCCTCGCGGCTGGTGAAGTTGATCTGGCTGATCTTGGTGACGCCGTCGACCAGCGTCGCGATCTCGGTACCGAAGACGGCCTCGAGCTGGCCGAGGGTCGTCAGCGTGTCCTCGACGGTGTCGTGCAGCAGCCCGGTCGCGATGCTCGGCACGTCGAGCTTCAGGTCGGCGATGATCGCCGCGACCTGCAGCGGGTGCGAGACGTAGGGCTCGCCCGTCGCGCGGCGCTGGTTCTTGTGCTTTTCCGCCGAGAACTCGTACGCGCGCCGGATCACCTCGACCGGCGCCGCCGGGAGGTAGCCCTGGACCTTGCTGACGAGGCTCTCGAGAG
>JBFMAS010000347.1:0-3779 GCA_040755575.1 Thermodesulfobacteriota bacterium | reverse complement strand
CGCCGGCTTGGCCGTCCGCGCCCGCGTCGGCTTGCGCTTCGACGCGGCCTCGGTCGCGGACGCGCCGCCCACCTTGTAGCGCCCGCGCACCTTCGGGATGTAGCGCAGGCGCATCGTGATCTTGTGCTGCTCGTAGTGCTTCTTGCAGCGCCAGCCCTTGTACGCCGGACGGCTACAGAGCACGCACAGACCCATGGCGCGATGCTTGCGCTGCCAGCGCGCCTGGCGGCTGATCTGCGATTCGTCCTTTTGCATGTGCTCGACTCGCTTTCCGGGAACCCTCGCTCGCGCGAAGCCGCGGCTCGACGCGCCGTCGCTCCGCTCCTCCTGGAGCCGGATCGCTCGGCTTCCACCGGGCGCGCCGGAGCGCTTCCTCATCCACGGACGGCGTCTCCGCGCCCCATGCGCGGTGCGACGCGCGTCGTCCCCCCTCTACGATCCGACCGAGGGCTCCCTCGTTCCGATGGGGACCTGACCGTCGTTAGCGGACTCGTCCACGATAGTCAAGCAACTGGTAAGGGTTGACAAGCGTCAAGTTGGCGGTGCGCGGACGGTATGCTTGATGCGCGACCCGATGACGCGACGCGGCGATCCGGCCGCCGCACGCGGATCGTGCGGCGGCGCACGTTGGACCCGGCTCGCGACGGCGCGTATGCTCCTTGCATGCCGTGGACGGTCGCGCTCTTGACGGTGCTCCTGACGGGCGGCTTCGACGAGTTCCGTCAAGTGCAGGTGCGGATCGAGGGCTACCTGGGCGCGACCCGGCAGGAGACGCAGGCCTGGGAGGAGCTCGACGTGCGGGTCGGCGAGGGGCCGATGCGCAAGTTCGCGATGACCGACATCAAGTCGCTCTCCGGGGGGCCCGTGCTGGGGGCGGACCTGCTGCAGCAGGTCGAGATGATCAAGCCCAACTTCATCTTCACCGGCGGCGACGACCTGATCCAGAAGATCGCGACCGCGCAGCCGAACCAGCTCCTCAAGATCACCGGCTACACGCAGCTCGGCTCGCAGTTCGTCCTGGTCGAGACCGTCGAGCGCAGCGAGCCCATCACCGGGCCCACGCCGACCCCGAGCCTGCGCGAGAAATTGCTCGGCTTTTGATCAGCTCGCGGTCTCCGGGCTCATGCCCGGGCGGAAGATGACCTTCTTGTCTTTGACGACGAGCTGGTCGGTGACGAAGAGCTGCACCGCGCGCGCCAGCACCTCGGCCTCGAGCGCCTTGCCGCGCGCCTTGACGTCCTCGAGCGTGTCCTCGCCGACGCGGATGTGAAACACGTCCTGCAGGATGACCGGGCCCTGGTCGAGCTGCTCGGTCACGAAGTGCGCCGTGCAGCCCGACACCCGCACGCCCTCCTCGAACGCCTGGCGATATGCGTTGGCACCCGGGTGGTAGGGCAGCAGCGAGGGGTGGATGTTGATGATCCGGCTCGGGTAGCGCGCGACGAGCTCGGGCGGCAGCACCTGCATGTAGCGCGCGAGGACGACCAGATCGGGCTGCAGCTCGGCGAGCTCGTCCGTGACGAAGCGGAAGTGCGCCTGCTTGTCGTCGGACGGGTGCCAGGCGAACGGCAGGCCGTGCTGCTCCGCGACCTCGCGCAGCGCCTCGTGGTTCGACAGCACGACCAGATACTCGGCCGGGATCGCCCCGCGGTCGCGCTCGCGGATCAGCGCTTCCAGGCAGTGCGGCTCCTTGCTCACCAGGATCGCGACCCGCCGCCGCGGGCGCTCGGTGAGCAGACGCAGCGAGACCTCCATGTTGATCTCGCGGCCGATGTCCTTGAGCCCGAGCACCAGCTCGTCGAGCGACGCCGTCATCTCGCCGACGTCGATCTTCATGGTCATCACGAACAGCCCCTCGACGACGCGCTGGACGATGTCCTCGATGTTGATCGCGAGGCTCGCGAGGTAGGTCGAGACGCGCGCGACGACCCCCTTCTGGTCGCGCCCGATCACCGACAGGACCGCGAGATTGACGGCACGTGCCATGGGTGGACAGACTTGCGCGCGCGCCGACAAAGGGCAAGAACGGACCATGCCGATCGATCCGAGCATCGTGGGCCGCAAGCTCGAGAAGAGCTCTGCCGAGTGGAACGAGAAGGACGTCATGCTGTACGCGCTCGGCGTCGGCGAGACGTCGCTGCCCTTCGCCTACGAGCAGGGCTTGAAGGTGCTGCCGACCTTCGCCGTCATCCCGGCATTCCCTGCGATGTTCACCATGGGCAGCGCCATGCAGGTGAACCCGATGATGGTCCTGCACGGCGAGCAGCGGATCGAGCTCGCCGGCCCGATCCCGACCCGCGCCAAGGTGGTGAGCGAGCCGACCGTCGTCGCGCTGTACGACAAGGTCAAGGGCGCGGTGGTGGTGGTCGAGGTCGAGAGCCGCGACGAGAGCGGCAAGCTGCTGTTCAAGAACACCTTCACCACCTTCGCGCGCGGCGAGGGCGGCTTCGGCGGCGACCGCGGGCCGTCGGGCCCGAGGAACGTGCCGCCCGAGCGCAAGCCCGACGCGGTGGTCGAGATGCCGACCGTCGAGTGGCAGGCGCTGCTCTACCGGCTCTCGGGGGACATGAACCCGCTGCACGCCGACCCGCAGATGGCCGCCCTCGGCGGCTACACGAAGCCGATCCTGCACGGGCTGTGCACCTTCGGGCACGTCGGACGTGCCGTGCTGCACACCTTCTGCGGCTCGGACCCGGCGCGCATGAAGGACTTCGAGGTCCGCTTCTCGGGCGTCGTCTACCCCGGCGAGACGATCGTCAGCGAGATGTGGCAGGAGAGCCCGACGCGGATCGTCGTCCAGGCGCGGACCAGGGAGCGCGGCGAGGTGGTGCTGTCGAACGCGGCGGCCACCATCGCCGCGTGACGTCCGCCGCATGACGACGCTCCGCACCGAGACGGCGAACGGCGTGCGGCACGTGGTCCTGTGCCGTGCCGCCGAGTACAACACCATCACGCCCGCGCTGCGCGACGAGCTCGCCGAGGCGATCGACGACGCGGACGCCGACCGCGACGTGCGCGTCATCCTGCTGCGCGCCGAGGGCCGCGCCTTCTGCGCCGGCTACGGCCTCGACTGGTCGACCGCCGCGCAAGCGGTCGAGGCGACGGCCGCTGCGGGCGACGAGGCGTCGGCGCAGCGCGCAGACGTCGCGGCGCCGTGGCGGCCGGGCAACGCACCGCACGAGCGCCGCGTGTGGGACTCGGTCGCCGACCTGCGCATGATGGAGCGCTTCGTCGCGACCTACATGAAGCTCTGGTACGCGCGGAAGCCGACGGTCGCCGCCGTGCAGGGCTGGTGCATCGGCGGCGGCACCGACATGGTGCTGTGCGCGGATCTCATCGTCGCCGCCGAGAGCGCGAGCTTCGGCTACCCGCCGGCGCGGGTCTGGGGCACGCCGACCACCGCGATGTGGGTCTACCGCCTCGGCGCCGAGCGCGCGAAGCGCTATCTCCTGACCGGCGACGAGATCCCGGCGCGCACCGCGGCCGAGCTCGGCCTCGTGCTCGAGGTGGTGCCCGACGCGCAGCTCGTCGAGCACGCGACCGCGCTCGCCGAGCGCATGGCGCGGCTGCCGCTGAACCAGCTCGTGATGCTCAAGCTGCTGGTCAACCAGACGGTCGAGAACATGGGCTTCGCGTCCTCGCGGATGCTCGGCACGCTGTTCGACGGCATCGCGCGCCACACGCAGGAGGGGCTCGACTTCGTCGCGCGCGCGCAGAGGGTCGGCTTCCGCGACGCGGTGCGCGAGCGCGACGACCCGTTCGGCGACTACGGCAGCCGG
>JBFMAS010000346.1:0-2965 GCA_040755575.1 Thermodesulfobacteriota bacterium | reverse complement strand
TGCGGCCCGGCGAGCACGTCTGGCGCGCGGTCGAGCGCGAGATCGGCGCGAGCGCGCCGCGGCGCGAGCGGAGCCGGGCCGCCCGGGGCGACGCCGCCGACGCCGCGCCGGTCCGACGCGGCCGCTGGCGCGAGATCGCCGCCTGGACGCTCGCCGCCGCGGCCGCGGCCGTCGCCTTCGTGCTCGGCATGGAGTACCGCCTCGCCGAGCGCCGCCTCGCGGCGCAGGAGCGCGAGCTGCGAAGCTTCGCCGCAGCCGAGACCGACAAGCAGATCTGCCTGCGCGAGCTCGCGACGGCACGCGTCTCGCTGCGCGAGAAGGAGGCCGCGCTCGCCCTGATCGGCGATCCCGGCACGCAGCTCGTGCAGCTCGCGGCGCAGGGCGACGAGCCCTACCGCGCGAGCGCCATCCTCAACCCAGACCTGCGCAGCGCGATGATCTTGACGCGCGAGCTCAAGCCGCAGCAGGGCAAGGACTACCAGCTCTGGCTGATCCGCGGCGAGGACAAGATCCCGGCCGGCATCCTGCGCACCGACCCTGCCGGGACGACGCTCGCGCGCATCGGCGAGGACGTGCTGCGCGCCGGGCGTCCCGACGCGTTCGCCGTGACGATCGAGCCCGCAGGCGGCATGCCGCAGCCGACCGGCCCGATCATCCTCCTCGGCAAGGTGCCCGTGGTCTGACGCGAGCGCCTGCGAGGCCGCACGCGGCGCCGCGCCGCCGGGAGACCGCTCAGCCGGCGAGCGCCTCGTGCGGCGTCTCGCCCTCGCGCAGCGCGCGCTCGAGCAGCGTGCGCAGCGCCTGACGCGCGCGGTGCAGCCGCACCTTGACGGCCGTCGTCGTGATGCCGAGCGCGGTGGCGGTCTCCTCGGTGTCGAGCTCCTCGATGTCCCGCAGCAGCAGCACGGTGCGGTAGGTCTCGGGCAGCCGGGCGATGCAGTCGCGCACCACGGCGCGCACCTGCGCGCGCGCGAGGAGCTGCTCGGTCGGCGCGACCGGGCTCGTGGCGGGGCTCACCCAGTGTCCGTCCGAGTCGAAGCACGGCAGGAGGCCGTCGATCGGCTCCTCCGGACGCCGCCGACGCGTGCGGTGCTTCATCAGCGCCGCGTTGACCACGATGCGGTGCAGCCACGTCGACAGCTTGGCCCCGCCGGAGAACGAGCCGATCGCCTTGAGCGCCGCCTGGAACGCCTCCTGCACGACGTCGCGGGCGTCCTCGTCGTTGCCGAGCATGCGGCGAGCGGTCGCCAGCATGCGTCCGACGTTGCGACGCACGAACGCCTCGCACGCCGCCTGGTCGCCCCGACGCAGCGCCGCGACGAGGCGGCTCTCGTCGCCCTCACCCGCCTCGCCCGCGTCGTCGGCCGCGGCGTCGCCGCGCAGCAGCTCGACGAGCAAGGCCGAGCAGCCGTCGAGCACGGCGCCGCGCGCTTCGAGCTCGCGCAGCAGCCGCACGCCCGCCGCGCCGGCGAAGCCGACGGCGCTCAGATCGAGCGTCAGGGCGAGATTGTCGCGCAGACAGGGCTCGGCAGCGAGCCGCAGCTGCTCGGGCGCGCCCTGCGTGAGGCGGCCCTCGATCTGCAGCCGCACGGCGGCGTCGCCCTCGGGGATTCGCGTGATTCGCAGCATGGCGCGCCCGCTGCGCAACCGTCGTGCCGCGCGTGCGGCCCGTCAAAAGCGAGGAAAACCGCGGATCGGCGCCGCCCAGCGAGACCGCCGCCGCGAGGCGTCGCGGCCGCCCACGACATGTCGCGGGCTCGCCGCGGAGCGCGGCTCAGCGCCCGCGGCGCGCGGCGAGGATGGCGCGGACGAGCGCCCCGGGGACGTCGTCCGGCAGCGGCGCGTCGTCCGCGGCGAACGCCGCGCGGCCGAGCCGCACCGCCTGCTCGAAGCTCGCCAGGTAGGCGACGCAGTCCTCGCATTCGCCGAGATGCCGCTCGAAGCGCTCGCGCTCGTCGGCGGGCAGCTCGCCCGCGAGGTAGTCCGACAGGAACCCGGCCAGCTCCCGGCAGGTCAGCTCTCCTGAATCCACGATCACCACCCCGGTTCGATGCGCCGGCCCCTGCCCGGTTTCAAGGCAGCTTCAGGCGTACTGCCGGAGCAGCATCGCGCGGAAGGGGTTGCCGCTCGCTTCGGCGGCGGCGCGCAGCGCCGCGCGCTCGAGCGGCACCCGTCGCAGGTCGATCCCGACGACGCCGCGCTCCACCTCGACGATCGCGTACTCCGCGTGTGACAGCACGGTCGGCGTACGTCCGCCGACGTACTCCTTGAACGGCATCCCGACGCTGCCCGGATTCACCAGCAGCCTGCCGTCGTGCTGGCGCAGCATCTGCAGATGGGTGTGGCCGCCGGCGAGCACCGTGCCCGCGACGCCGCCGAGCGCCTCGTCGAGCTCCTCGGGCGGCATCGTCGCCAGCAGGTCCTCGGTGTGCGAGCGCGGCGAGCCGTGGAACAGGAAGAGCGTCCCTGCGGAGTCGAGCGGGACCTCCGCCGTCGGCACGAACGAGCGCAGGAACGCGATCTCGTCGGCGGTGAGCTGCGCGCGACACCACTCGATCGCCTCGAGCACCACCGCGGCGTCGGTGTAGCCCTCGACCAGGCGCGGCTCGAGCAGGAACGCGTCGTGGTTGCCCACGATGCACGGGCAGCCGAGCTCGCGCAGGATTGCGATCACCTCGTTCGGCCGCGGCCCGAGCGTCGCGACGTCGCCCAGGCAGATGATGCGATCGGCGCGCGCCCGCTCGGCGTCGGCGAGCACGGCGCGCAGCGCGACCTCGTTTCCATGCAGGTCCGAGATCAGGGCGATGCGCATGCGAGCCTTCCGGGATCGCGCCGCGGATCATCCACCGGGTGGCCGGCCCCGGCAAGCCCGGCTCGATCCGCCGCACACCATCTTGGCGCGGGCGCCGCCCCGCGCCAAGCGCGGGTTTTTACGGCGGCGTCGGCGTCACGCCGGGCGGCGGCA